>CALFCG010000238.1 GCA_937951315.1 uncultured cyanobacterium | reverse complement strand
GCCGCCTATGCTTTGAGAGGGTATGCCCATGTGAGACAGGGGCAGGGGCGATTGGCCGCTGGTGATACGAAACGAGCTATTCGTCTGGATCCAAAGAATGCTAGGGCGTATCTTGTGCGCAGTCTCGTGCAGAGTCGTGTGGGTCGAGCGCAGGAAGCCTTTGTCAAAATTAATCGCAGTATTCGGTTGCAACCCAACGAACCAGAGGCCTATGCCATTCGAGGATTTGTTCAGATGCTGCAGGATGATTATGCCGAGACCATTGAGGATATGAATAAGGCTGCCCAATTGTGGCGAGCCCAAGGCAATGTTGCCCAAGCTGAGAATATTGAGAGTGCTATTCCAAGCTTCACGGCACTCACATTGGGACAAGGTACGTCTGAGCATTATATTGCGCGTGCTGCGATGCGAATTCAATTCGCCGATCCCAGGGGGGCGGTCTTAGATTTTCAGGCGGCTGCATCAGTCGCCCTTCAGCAAAAGCAGCTAGCTCAATATCTGGTCGCTAAAAGTGCATTGCGTTCTACGTTCCCGAAAGCTGCGCGGCGTTATGCGGTTCAAGATAACCCCCAAGACGTTTTTATCGGCCACCCCCGCATTCTCAGGCGGCTGAATCAAAGGATTCAAAGTCAGCCGAACGATGCTGCGGCCTATCGACGCCGAGGAACATTTTTGATGGAGATTCTCAATCGTCCGCAACAGGCACGGTCGGATATTCAGAAAGCAGTCGCCTACTATCGCCAACAAAAAGATCAGACGAATGAACAGTTGATGACCTCCTATCTTGAGGCTTTGAAGTCGAATGTCCGTTGATGACGGGCAAGGAAAACAACCGCATTAACAGCAGCAACTGCCGTTAATGCGGTTCAGTATGGCCTGTTTGATTGCTGATTCTTGTCACCGATTAGACGATCTGAATCCTGTCTTCAAAGAACGTCAGTCTAATGATAGGCAAAGCATGAAAAGCCATAATGGATCATTGAGGTCCATGTTTTTTGATCAGTCAAGATGAAACACTCCACTCTTTTCCGCTCCAGCTTATTAGGTACTTCAGTCGCTCTCGTTTGGGTTTGCCCCCAAGCCATCGCTCTCAACTCGCAGGACATTAGTCAGTTGGCGAAGAGCACCACCGTGCGTATCGTGAGTCAAACAGCGGGGTCTGGAGTTTTGATCAAGCGAGATGGCAGCACCTACACAGTCTTGACGGCAGCTCATGTTGTGGCCTCTGCGGATGATTATGATGTGATCACCCCCGATGGTAGTCGCGCGAAACCGACAACGATTAAGAAACTGCCTGAGGTGGATTTAGCCCTGGTGCAGTTTACGAGCGATCAGTCTTACTCCGTTCTGGAACTCGGTGATTCAGGGCAGGTTTCAGAGGGAGCACTGAGCTATGTGGCAGGTTTCCCGCTAAAAACGGAGGCGATCTCTGACACGATTTACAACTTTACGGAGGGCAAGATCACCGCGAATGCTGTGCGTGCTCTGGAGGATGGCTATGCGTTGGTGTATTCCAACAACACGCTACCCGGGATGAGCGGAGGTCCCATTCTCAATGAGCAGGGGAAATTGATTGGCATCCACGGTCGGGCGGATACGACGGAGAAGGTCCAAAATCAGAGTCTTAACCCTGACATCTATGTGAAAAGCGGCTTTAATCTGGGCATTCCCACGCGTACGTTTTTGCAGCTTGTCCCTAAGACTGGCTTGAGCTTAGGGTTTGCAACGCCAGCTTTGCAGACGGCCTCGCAGACAACCGCTGATGATTATTTTTTACAGGCCCAGGCCCAGATTGGTCGAGAGGAATACGAAGATGCGATCGCAACTCTAACGCAGGCCATTGAGCGTAACCCCAGTTATTCAGAAGCTTATGCCCAAAGGGGATTTGCCCATGCTCGTCTGGCGAAAGCCTCCGCTGCCCTTGCCGACAGTGAGCAAGCCATTCGCCTCGACCCTCAAAATGCGAGAGCTTATCTGGTGCGGGGCCTTGTTCGGAGCCGCCTCGGCGAAACCCAAGACGCCCTTGCTGATGCTGATAAAGGGATTAGCCTACAGCCGACGTTTGCTGGCGGGTATGGACTCAGAGGCACGATCCGCCTGTTACTCGAAGACTATGGGGGGGCCGTCGCTGATCTTCAAAAGACCGCACAGCTGATGCGATCGCAAGGAAATACCCGCCAAGCCCAGACTTTGGAGCGGGGCCTCACGGCCTTCCGCAAACTTCAGCAAGGGGCAGGCACCATTGATCACTATCTTGCCCGGGCCACTGTCCGAATCCAGATTCGAGACATTCAGGGGGCCGCCTCAGACTTCCAGGATGCTGCCGCTTTAGCGCAACAGCAACGCCAGCTTGCACCTTATCTGATTGCCAAGAGCATGTTGAGAATTACGGATATCAGCATGGCGCAACGCTACGCCAGTCAGGACAACCCGGAGGCGTCTTTCGCCAATGTTCGGTCTATCTTGACCCAGCTCACTCAAGCGATTCAGGATAATCCTAAAGATGGCACCTCCTATCGCTTTCGAGGCACAATATTGGCCGAAATCTTTAACCGTCCGCAACAGGCTCTCCCTGATATTCAGAAAGCCGCCGCCTATTTTCGGGATAAAAAAGACACCACCAATTACCAGCTGATGAACTCTTATATAGAAGCCTTGAAGTAATGCTTGATGCAGCCCCTACACAATCCTTGAGTCCGGATGTATTGATCACCACATCTCTGGTGGAGATCTTTTCCGCCATTCAAGGGGAAGGTGTTAACGTTGGCACAAGGCAGATTTTCATTCGCTTTGGCGGTTGTGATCTGCGCTGTCGCTTCTGCGATAGCGCCCATACTTGGCACCCTAAAGACACCTGCCGGATCGAACAAACACCGGGCCTCCGAGACTTTAAGACTGTCCCGAATCCGGTCTCAATGCCTCAAATACTGGACTGGGTCGTGCAGCAAAACCAGCCCCGTCTTCACGACAGCATTAGTCTGACCGGTGGAGAACCTCTGCTGCAGGCTGATTTTTTACAGAGACTATTGCCGTTGATACGTGGCGGCTCTCATCTGCCCATCTATCTAGAAACCGGGGGACACCGCCCCCAGGATTTGCAAAAGCTATTGCCCTTTTTAGATCTGGTGGGTATGGATCTCAAGCTCCCCAGCGTCAGTGGTGAAACCCATTGGCTGGCCCATACGAAATGTCTGCAACTCTGCCAACAGGAGCGCCTTGATGTTTTTTGCAAGGTGATTATTGCGCAGCAGACAGACCCCAATGATCTCCAGCAAGTCATGCAGACCGTCGGCATGATCAATCCTGAGATCCCTGTCTACTTGCAGCCGGTGACTCCCTTACCCCAGAGTTCTCTGCAGACCCCGACCCCGGCTCAGGTGCTGCAGTGGCAGGCAGATCTAAAACAGCAGCTCAAAACGGTGCGGGTGATTCCGCAAACCCACAAGATGCTGGATCAGCTTTAGCCTATCGGGGTTGATTGAGCCAATTCTTTAAGTCCTCCTCGTTCCCAAAGTCGAGGAGTGCCTCTCCGAGGTCTTCTATTTGATTGACCGGTAAGCCCTTCACCCGCTCCTCTAGATCTGGACTCAAGGTACTGATCCGACGCTTGAGCAGCCTCAGCACGAGGGAAAGGGCCTCTTTCTTGGCGCCGGCTTCTAAGGTCTGCTGTTTTTGGCCGGCGTCAGAGAGTAAGTCCAGCACTTGCTCTCGTTCCAGCAACCCCATCCGTTCAACTTCGCGTTTAAAGATCAGTTCTTCTGCGTCATTGAGTTTGAGATAGGTATCGATAAAGTTAGAAACCACAGTTTGTCGGGCTGCGTCTAATTTTAAGGTTGCCAATAGTCGGAGACATTCTGCCTTGACCGCTGGTTTATCCGATGTTTTGACATTCATTGTGGTCATCAAGGCGGCGGCCACCGGATTGCGGCGCTTGAGAAAATCTCGCCAGTTGAGGCGGGACATTTGCACGGTCAAAAAGTTGAAATCCATGACCTTGCGATCCACAAATTCAACGCGGTAGTAGTTCGGTTCAGGGCGTTCTTGTGGGTCAATGGGAAAGAGAATGATGGGATAAATCGGGAGATTATAAATGGCATCTAACTTTGCGTACTGGTGAAAGATACGGCGGTTAAAGGCAATGTCGGGTTGCCCTTGGCTCTCGATGCTGATCCAGAAGCAAGCCTCTCTCATTCTGAGACGGGTTTTCACCAAAAGGGTGCTGTTGTGCTGACCCTCCGTTTCCTTACCCTGATCGATAAACTCAATCTTTTTGGAGTCAATGGCGACCGCTGTTTTAGGGAAAAACAGATCAATAAATTCCACGAAGAACGTGGAAATTAACTCTTTAAACAACCGATCGTGCTCGATCATCAACGCCATCCGTGGGAAAACTAAATTGTTATTCACCCTACCATTCTCGGTGGTCGTGTAAAACACGAGACCGTCCTACTGCGGCCATCTCATCTTTCCGGGTAATTCGGCCGTAGCATACTCTAAATGGATGACTCGACGATGGCTCGGCTGTGAGCCTGCCGAAGATTGGTGTAG
>CALFCG010000237.1 GCA_937951315.1 uncultured cyanobacterium | reverse complement strand
AGCATGGCGCTGGTGTTATCTCAGATTGGCTGGCGCGTGACCTTACTCAAAGGTGGATATAAGACGTATAGAGCCTGGGTGCGATCGCAACTTGAAACCCTCCCCCATCAGTTTGAATACCGTATATTGGCAGGGCTAACCGGTTCTGCTAAAACCCAGATTTTGCAAAATCTATCCGCCCAGTCCCTCGATCTGGAAGGACTGGCCAACCACCGTGGATCGTTGCTCGGTGTGTTATTTGATTCGCCACAGCCTACTCAAAAAGGGTTTGAATCTCTCTTGTTAGCGGCGTTCCAACAATTAGATCCCCATCAACCCGTATGGTTAGAGGCTGAAAGTAACAAGATTGGTCAGGTTTATTTGCCCCAAGCCTTGTGGCAGAAGATGCAGGCCTCGACAGGGGTGGAATTACAGGTGGAGATTTGCGATCGCGTTAAGCATCTCTTAGCAGAATATCCCCAGTGGATTGAGAATCCTCAGCAGTTGAAACAAAAGCTAGAGCGGCTAAAGTCGCGCTATGGCAAGGCGCAAATTCAGCATTGGTCTGATTTGATTGATTCTCAGCAATGGCCGGCTTTTGTCCAGTCGATGCTAGAAGAACACTATGATCCAGCCTACCGTCGCTCCTTTCAGCGGCAATATCCCAATGTATCCCAGACCTATGCATTGCCGGATTTAGCGCCCATGAGTCTAGCGCATCTTCAAGGCTATTTATCGACTGATTGTCAGCCTACTGATTGTTCTAGCAGGCCTGAGAATATTTCTAACTCCTGAGACTAAAGTACCAGCACAACAGTTGATGTTACGTCCTTCAAACGTAGACCCTAGTCAATAACCGCACCATTAGGCCGGGCTCGTGGATATTTCGTCATCAACGCCTTGACCTGCTCGGCATGATAGGAGCTACGCGTCAAAGGCGAAGACACAATCTGTAGAAATCCCAAATCTTGTCCGACCGATTCCCAGGCTGCAAACTGATCCGGATGCACAAAAGTCTCCACGCCCAGATGTTTCGCCGTGGGCTGCAGGTATTGTCCAATCGTCAAAATGTCGCAATCTACTGCCCGTAAATCATGCATCACGGCTCTCACTTCTTCATCTGTCTCACTTAAACCCACCATGATCCCAGATTTTGTGTAAACCCAAGGGGCAAGCTGACGCGCTCTTTTGAGAAGATCAAGCGATCGCAAATAATCGCCCTGGGGCCGTGTTCGCTTATAGAGCCGAGGGACCGTCTCCGTATTGTGATTCAACACATCGGGCTCAGCGCGTAAAATCGTCTCCAGCGCCTGCCAATTTCCACAGAGATCCGGAATCAAGACCTCAATCGTTGTATTGGGAGACGTCTCTCGAATCTGCTCGATACAGCGCACAAACTGCGAAGCCCCACCATCAGATAAATCATCGCGGTTTACAGAGGTGATGACTACATGATTGAGACCCATGCGCCGTACCGCCTCAGCCAAACGTACAGGCTCAGTAGGGTCAAGCGCTGTGGGCTTCTTTTCAAAATCAATATCGCAATAGGGACAGGCTCGGGTACAGGCTGGCCCCATAATCAAAAAAGTTGCGGTGCCGTGGTGAAAACATTCGCCAATATTCGGACAGGAAGCTTCTTCGCAGACCGTATTAAGTTCCAAATCGCGCAGGATATCCTTGACACTGCCGACTCGCTCCCATTGAGGTGCTTTTACTCTTAACCAGTTTGGCTTAACAACCACAGGCGATTCCATTGCTTACCTTGTACTGCTCCGATTGTACTTTGAAACCCCATGAACCGAGCCATTCGCTTTCGGAAGTATGGAGCTAGCAGAACCTGCCCAGTCCCAAATCGCGCCAGTTGTTATCCTGAACAATAGATCTCCTGTTTCAACCGTTGGCCGCATTCCCATGACCCAAACCCCTGACAAAATTTGCATCCTCGGTGGTGGCTTTGGCGGCCTATTCACGGCCCTACGCCTGAACCAGTTTCCTTGGGCCAACGGAAAGCCTGAGATTACACTTGTTGACCAGAACGATCACTTTCTATTTACCCCTTTTCTTTACGAACTGGTCACAGAAGAACTCCAGACCTGGGAAATTGCCCCTCCCTTTACTGAACTCTTAGCCCATACCAATGTGCGATTTGTGCAAGGCGATGTCGAAGGTATCGACCTGGCGACATCCACTGTTACTCTCCATCAAGGGCAGACACTCAACTACGATCGCCTTGTTCTGGCCCTTGGTGGTGAAACGCCTAAAGATCAGGTCTCTGGAGCTTCTGAACATGCTTTTGCGTTCAGAACGATTGCAGATGCCTATGCTCTGGAAGAAAAACTGCGACAGCTCGAAGCAACTGATGCCGAAAAAATTCGAGTTGCCATTGTTGGGGGCGGTCCCAGTGGTGTTGAACTTGCCTGCAAACTTGCAGATCGCCTCGGTGAACGCGGTCGCCTCCGCCTGATTGATCGAGGCTTACAAATCTTAGACACTGCTGATCAAGGCAATCAAGAAGCGGCTCAAAAAGCACTCGAACGACGCAAAATCTGGCTAGATCTAGAAACTAATATCAAAGAGGTGACTGCCAATCAGATTGCTCTAGACTTCAAAGGCCAGGTTGATACACTCGACGTCGATCTCGTGTTGTGGACCGTCGGCAATACTGTAGCCCAGTCCATTCAAGACCTCTCAGTCCCGCACAATGAAATGGGACAAATCATCACAGAGATTACCTTACAAATTGCGGAACATGCTTCTATATATGCCCTTGGCGATTTAGCAGACTGCCGTGACCTACAAGGACAGAAAATTTCGAGCACAGCGCAGGCTGCTCTCCAGCAGGCCGATTGCGTTGCCTGGAATGTCTGGGCTTCCTTGACCGACCGACCGCTGCTCAACTTCCAATACAACCACCTCGGCGAGATGCTAACGCTAGGCAGAGAAACAGCCGCTTTATCTGGCTTCGGTCTCCAACTCGACGGTCCACTCGCCTACATTGCCCGACGACTGATCTACCTTTATCGGATGCCAACCTTAGAACATCAGATGAAAGTAGGCCTCAACTGGCTTTTTAAACCCCTGCTATCAGAGATCTCGAGCTGAGGAGTTCGCTGGCCCCCCTCCACTCCATTTACATCATCAACAGTTTGACCGTTAGAGCCTGAAAAGAGTGCCGCTGTTAATTGACAGTATGATAGTCCCAGTATTTAACTCGTCCTACTCGCGTTAGGTATCACACGCTCATTCCATCATGTAAGGAGTACTCGATTTATGACTGAAGACAATGGATGCTTGCGCGTTGGTCAGACCGCCCCTGACTTTACCGCCACGGCAGTCTATGACCAAGAATTCTTGGAGACCAAGCTGTCGAACTATCGGGGCAAGTATGTTGTCGTCTTTTTCTATCCTTTGGACTTCACCTTCGTTTGTCCCACTGAAATCACTGCTTTCAGCGATCGTTACGAAGAATTTAAAGCGCTCAACACAGAAGTTCTTGGCATTTCCGTCGATAGTGAGTTTTCACACCTGGCGTGGATACAAACTGATCGAAAGTCAGGGGGCGTCGGTGACCTCCACTATCCCCTCGTATCTGATATCAAGAAAGAAATCAGCACCGCCTACAATGTTCTAGAACCTGATGCGGGTGTCGCTCTGAGAGGATTATTCATTGTCGACAAAGAGGGCGTGATTCAATATGCGACCGTCAACAACCTCGCGTTTGGCCGCAGCGTAGACGAAACACTCCGTATTCTACAAGCGATTCAGCACGTCCAGTCTCACCCTGATGAGGTTTGCCCTGCAGGATGGACACCAGGTGCACAAACCATGAATCCTGATCCTGTCAAATCCAAGGATTACTTCGCCAGCGTTTAGGGTAAAGCCGCACACAAAGACGCTAAAGATACGTATCCTTCATAAGTTCGATAGTTGCTGTACTACCAGTGCACAGCAACTATCGTTTTTTTATGCCCAGCATTTCTGCAGGACACTCTTGACCCACTGGTTCTACAGTCCATGATCCCCAACTTTCACTACATCTTCATTTATGCAGAGTAGTGTCATGAGGTATTGAGCGGTTATTCTCTCGTGAGATTGATTTTGTAGGGAGCCTTTCAAATCCATCGTCAATCTCGTCAGGGAAGACATGCACACAGTTAGGAAAATGTGAATCTGAGTTGTGACATGCAGCCCTCAGCTTCACTCTCAAAAAGGGTCTTGCCTTATGCCAATATCTTCAAGCCTTACTCATGATCTTGCCTTCAAGCAAGGCGACATATTACCTCCATCTGCAGACAACTTATGGCGGATTGACGCTGGTTTTGTCCGCACACTCACCTGGAATGATGAGGGTGACTTGATTACGCTAGGAGTATGGGG
Source organism: uncultured cyanobacterium (assembly GCA_937951315.1). Lineage (GTDB taxonomy): Bacteria > Cyanobacteriota > Cyanobacteriia > Thermosynechococcales > Thermosynechococcaceae > RCC1774. Next base: position 753 of record CALFCG010000237.1, on the reverse strand, counting down.
TGATGGCGACATTGTAGGACGCCCCCTCTCTCAAATTAAGCCGTTTCAAATGGAATGTTTAACGGCGGTGGAAGTGGAGGCTATCTCCCCTACCCAAAACAACATTCAAGACGCCATGTATTTCCAAATTCGCTGCATGGAAGAATTCCTCAGCATTATCGGTTACAAACGAGCCCCCTTAAGACTACTGAAGTTCTTGCAATGGTTGGCGTCCCGCTTTGGACGTGATGTGGAGCAAGGACGCATGCTGGATCTGCGTCTCACTCACCAACTTCTAGCAGACATTACGGGCATTACCCGCGTAACAGCCACGCGTTTACTGAAGCAATTTGAGCAGGAAGGTCGGTTAACGCGTTTGAAGAAACATCGTATTTTGCTAAAGGAAGCACTTTGGCAACAGCCGGATCAGCAACTGCCCACAGTTCTCAAAGGCCTACAGATGGACCCCTCTTAGCAAAAGAGCGACCCAAGACAACCCAAACTACTGATAATTCACAATTCTGGCAAACCCGTCACCGGTTAAGCTAGCACCGCCAACTAATGCCCCATCAATCTCGGGCTGGGCCATAATTTCATCGACGTTCTCAGGCTTTACAGAGCCGCCATACTGGATCGTGACGTCTTTATTTGTCAGTTGAGAGCGAATCACACCAATCACTCGGTTCGCTTCCTCTGATGCACACACATCTCCAGTACCGATGGACCAGATCGGCTCGTAGGCAATGATTAGGTTGTTCTGGTCAACGCCATCTA
>CALFCG010000236.1 GCA_937951315.1 uncultured cyanobacterium | reverse complement strand
GATTATCTCTATAGAGGGCTTGAGTTTATCTCACTGTTTGTTCATTGTTTTGTTCTGGATTTATATCAGATGGAAATTGATTCCATTTGTGGTCACTCTAATGTTCTGATATATCTTTTATGCAATCAATAGGATTTTTTCTGCATTTTTTTTTGGTCTTAATCAGTTAATTCAGATTTATTCAGGTTGGGATTGTTCGTGCGATATAATTCCTGAATATTCACGTTTTTCTGAGTAAATTATGTTGAGAGTCAGACTTGCACTTCGGACTCTTGTGATCTGTTTTGTATTGGTTCTGCTGGTAGCCTGTCTGCGACCTACGCGGCCTTCCCCCAGTACATCTCTCATGGGGCCGACTCAGATAGAAGCTGGGGGCGGCACTCTAAATCTGACCCTCATTCAACATGCATCCTGTCCCTGGGCTTATTTTTGGTGTGTTGTTGAGACCGGCATCCATGATGCTGCTCAAGATTTAGATGTTGAGGTGACCATCCGTCGTCCCAATTCCTTCAACCCCGATCAGGTGACACAGTTAATTGAGTCCGCTGTTAATGGACCCACTAAGCCCGATGCGATCGGGGTTGCTGTGATTGATCCTGATAAATTTAGAGCCCCCCTCACCAGAGCTGTACAGGAGTTCAACATTCCTGTGATTGCCTACAATGCTGGGTCAGGGCCACAGAAAGACAACATTCCCTACCAAGCCTATATTGGTCCAGATGAACGTCAAGGGGGATACGAGGCTGGGAAACGATTGCTGTCAGAGTTCCCGTCGGCTGTTAAAGGAGCCTGTATCAATCACCAGCCTGGTGCCTTAAATCTTGAGGCTCGCTGCCAAGGTTTTTTTGAGGCATTGAGTGAAGCAGGCGTTGGGGCAGAAGAGGTCAAAATCACGCCCAATCCAGCCGAATCCAAGAAGATTTTGCAGCGCTATATTGCCAAGAATCCTGAGACTAATCTGTTCTTGACGTTAGGGCCAGAGGCCGCAGTCCCCTTCTATGAAGTCATTTCCGCTCGAAAGGAAGCCTTCAGCCACGGTACCTTTGATCTCAGCCGTACCATTCTCAAAGAAATTGAGCAGGGAACCACATTATTCGCAATTGATCAGCAGCCTTATTTAGAAGGGTATTTAGCCGTCCAGTGGTTAACCTGGATTCAGCGCCATGCCTTTAGTCCACCCAGTCAGATCATTTCCACCGGGCCTAGTTTTGTCGATCGCAACAATGTCACGATTGTGCAGCAACAGGTGGGTCAGTATCGGTGAGAGGTCCCTGAAAAACTGGCTTTCAACAAACCTTTTCGGCCTCAGGCTCGTTGACGGTTTTGAGCTTATGACACCCCTGATCTAGCAATTGAGCGAGTGTTTGGATGGGCCATTGATGGACATTCCCCATCACTGTCCCGGCTAGAATTGCTCGCTGATCTGGGGTAAAGCTGAGGCTGGTGACCGGGCGGCTACTTTGCCATTGGGCAAAGATTCTTCCGTTGCGATCACGAATCTGCACGATTCCATCCCAGCCACTAATCGCAAGAAACTGTCCATCAGGACTGAAGCGAACTTGAGTGACTCGCCCTTGCCCAATTTGCCACCGTTTGGGTTGAGAGTTGAGATCTTCCAGATCCCAAAATCTAATAACGCTGTCTTCGCCAGCAGAAGCGAGGATTTTACTGTCGGGGCTGATATCGAGACTCCATATCCAGCCTTGATGCCCTGTCCATTTCTTGTAGAGACCCAGAGTTTGCGAGTCATCAGCTTGCGGACATTGGGAGGCTAAGCATAATTTCCAAAGTCGAAGCATGCCATCTTCCCCGGCAGTAGCAAGCCAGTTCCCATCTGGGCTAAAGCGAATATCTTTGACGGGGCCTTGATGTTTTTTAGACGTTTGAAAGCGCTGTCTTCCTGCCAAATCCCAGAGGCGAACTGTGCCATCCCAACCTGCGGTGGCGAGGTATTTCCCTTGGGGGCTAAAGCGAGTACTCCAAATGGCCTCTTGCTGCGTATTCCAGGCTTGGAAGGATTGTCCTGACGATGATGACCAAAGTTTGATATTCCCGTTCAGAGAAGCGGTTGCGACATGATCGCCTTGAGGACTAAAGTCGGTGCTGATTACCATCTCTTTATCTGAGTGAGTCAGTTGCTGTTGGCTGTGATGTTGCAGGACTCGGACCGCACTGCCCCAACCAGAGACGGCTAAGCTTTTTCCGTCTGGGCTAATGTCTAAATCCCAAATGGCTTCTTCCTTAAGGGGCTGTAAATTCCAGCGTTGGTTTTTGGGCTTTGTCGGTGGGCGATCAGTATCTAAAAGCTGCTGTAGATCCAGTAAGGGGGCAGTGATCGGGTAGGTCCATAAGGGTTGCTCCTGAACCAGATTTTGGAGTTTTTGACCTGATTGAATCGCCAGAGAAAGGGCATCCGTTTGACGATTTTGTCGCCTGGCCTGGGCGACTTGCTCATGCAGTTGAGTAATCTGGGTCAGGGTTCTCTGAGTTTGATTGGTCTGCCAACGATCGCTTCCCCAGAGGATGCTTCCAAGCAGTAAGCCTCCCATTCCTAAAACCGCAAGCACGTTACGAATGACTATTTTGCGTTGCAGTCTTTCCTGCTCTGCTTTGACTTGACTGTGCCGGATGAAGTCGTAATCGCCATCGCTGAGGCTTTTCCCAATGGCCCAATTGAGTGATTGGCGTAGGGCTTTTCCCGTTAATAGTTTTTCTGGCCGTCTTTGCGATTGTTCCCAGGCGTCAAATTTTGAGGCGTAGGGGCGTAATTCACCGAGCGTCTTCTGAATCCACTGTGGGTTAAAGATCTGAGCATAGATCCGGTTATAGACGGCCAGCGTGCCATGGTGATCTTTGACTAAGCCCGATAGACGCAGCTCAATTTGCTCTGAGTTGCTTGTTGTCGTGACTTTACCCCCATAGACCTTTTGATAGAGTCCCAAGAGCTGAACGGATTTGCGTTCGTTATAGAGGATGCGATCGCAAATCGTCCTTAGATGCACAGGCTCGTCTTGAGCTTCCCAATTCTCAATGATCTGCCTGTGGACCACCTGCTCCACCGTGATCTCAGGATCGACTTGGACAGAAGCTTCCATTTGTTTACAAAGCCTTTGGGTCAGGAACGGTTGTCCACCAGTCCAGTTCAAAATGTCTTGTAATACTTCTTCCGGGTTACCCACTTTGCCGCGAAGGCCCTCGGCAAGTGGCAGGGCCTCTTGAAACTGGAAACCCTCTAAATAAATGGCGTTGCCAATATTGAAGGGCGTCCGCTCGTGGTCTTGCATCAGGGCAGATGGCGTTGCCACCCCCAACAGTGCAAACGTGAGACGGCGGTAATCGGGCCGATCAACCCGCTGATTGTAAAAGAATCGGATCAGCGCCAGAAAATCGTCGGCTGAAATATCTTGACTGAGAATCAGATCAATTTCATCGATAAAGACGACAATAGGCTGCTGAATATCTTGGAGTAGAACCTGATCAATAAACGTATGCAGCCGTTGAACAGGCGTTGCAGGATCCTGCTGTTTCCACCATGTGCGCCAGTTTAGCTCCAGTTTACAGTCGCTCACAAGGGCTTTAATAACGCCGCCGTACCATTTTTCTGGCGTTATCCCCTGGGTTCCAAAACCAGTCAGATCAATGGAAGCACAAACCACGCCCTGTGCTCGCAGCTTCTGCATCGTTTGGACACGCAAGCTCGATTTACCCATCTGGCGAGAATTGAGAACATAACAAAATTCTCCCTGCTGTAAATGCTCATAGAACGTGAAATCGCTGACACGGGTGACATAGCTGGGGGCATGAACGGGCAGACTGCCCCCAACTTGGTATCGATAGTTCGG
>CALFCG010000235.1 GCA_937951315.1 uncultured cyanobacterium | reverse complement strand
CTAGAAAAGTTGCTCGGCAAAACAGAACTCCAGGGCAAGGCCTAGGATCCTTCTTGCCCTGAGGCTGGAAAGACACTTAACCGGATCCAGGGAACAAGAAAATTCTAAGGTTTTTGCCAGTTAAGCTTTAACTGTTTCTCGCCGGTCAAATAGCCCTGTTCTTCAGCGATTCTTTTTTGCTCTCGAGCGGAGAAGCTGCTTTTGTAGTCATTTTTGAGCTGTTCAACCCGCTGACTGGTCTGTTCAGTTTCAGAGCGCAAGGCCTGTAACTTTTGATGCTGAGCAACTTGATGGGGAACTAAGTTCAGAAGTGTATAAATTCCAACGCCAGCCAGCAGGGTATTCACCCCCAGAACAAAAGAAGCCTCTAACACCTTCGTCTTTTGCTGATGGGCACTCTTCGTTTGATGAATCTGCCTTGGGGCAGTAGAAGTAGGGGAAGATACAGCAGATTTTGGAAGAGCACTCATAATCAGCGAACCACGGTCAAGGCGGCTATTAAAACATTATGGAGAGGAAAAGCAGGGCGGAATCAGAACAAAGAATGATTCGACGTTCTCCCACTAAAATTTGACCCCAAATACAGAAGCAAGCTTTTCAGCTAAACCTCATCAGCACAAATAATTAAAATATAATTAGAGAAAAGAATAAGTGACTAAATTAAGCTACTTACTCTAAATGTGACGACAGTCTAACGAAATTGCATTAGAGTTGCCAACAACATTTAATGAAGACTCAGTCGAATCCCACTAGAGAACCACATCCCCCTTGATTGGGGAATAGGCATGAGCAGGGCAAAGATTGAGTCTACCTAAAGCAGGAGCAAGGTGAATTTTACCTAAAAGTAATCATGCTAGATAGACTCAGAGAAATTGAAGAATCTACTTCGAGAGCGCAGACCCAAGATTAAGTGCCAATACAGCAGGTACCAAAGAAACTAGCATTGCTGCTACAAGTTGAACATCTGATAAAGGCATATCTACAAACTCCTTTTTCCAAGCCTAACTAGTTCACAATGTCGGTCAAATCGTGGCAAAGGGGAATGGTTTGTTACATGATGAAACATTCTTAGGGCGGTTAACTGGCATAGAGTTCACCCCGATCAAGGGATCCGCATTCGGGAATATCAGACCACATTCTTTAGCTAAGCCATAAAAATCTGCTATGCAGAGAACCAGCATTTAAGGTTAGGTTGAAAGGAGTGGGCGCTCGCTCTCTGGTTTTGTTTGTCCTTATAATTTGCTGCGCTTGTTAGGTCTCCATGGTTGATCAGATTATCGAAATTTCCCCTCAGGTTGGGTTGGATGCAATTTTAGTCATTCTGGTCTTGATTGCACTTGAGGCAGTCCTATCAGCAGATAACGCAATTGCACTGGCCGCTTTGGTGAAGGGCCTTGAAGGACCAGAGTTACAGCGTCGCGCCCTCAATCTCGGTCTGGTTGCAGCTTTTGTCATGAGAATGGCGCTGATCTTTGCCGCAACATGGGTGATTAAATTCTGGCAATTTGAGCTGTTAGGAGCAGGCTACTTATTATGGCTCGCCATTGAATATTTCCGCTCAAATGACAGCGAAAACGAGCAGCATCATGGACCCAGGTTTGCTTCGCTTTGGCAAGCCATTCCGGTCATTGCCGTCACCGATCTTGCTTTTTCCTTAGATAGCGTTACCACTGCAATTGCGCTCTCTGATAATCGATGGCTTGTGGTTACCGGGGGCATCATTGGCATCATTACGCTGCGCTTCATGGCGGAGTTATTCATTCATTGGCTTGAAGTTTACCCTCGCCTCCAGGATGCTGGATATGTGACTGTGGCCTTGGTGGGCCTACGACTGCTAGTGAAGGTCTTTAACGATAGTTTAGTGCCGCCACAATGGTTGATGGTAGTTGCGATCGCAACCATATTCGCCTGGGGATTTTCCAAGCGCAATCCCGAAGTTGTCGATTCTTCCTCGACTCCCGCAATAGGCGAAAAGCCTGAGGCCTCCGAGCTACCCTCCCTCATGTCTGAACTGAGTGAGAGGACACGAGAAGAACCTCAGGCTGTCAATGAGAAAGTTTAAAAACCTACTCGTAAATCCACTGCTTCAGAGTGGGTTCCCAAGCAGCTAACTCCTCAGGCTTAAACCATAAAGCGATTTCACGTTGGGCTGTCTCCACTGCATCAGAACCATGGATGATGTTACGGCCAATATCAACACCAAAATCACCGCGAATAGTCCCTGGCTCTGAATCAAGGGGATTCGTTTTTCCGATCACTTTGCGGGCAGAAGCGACGACACCTTTGCCTTCCCAAACCATTGCTACAATAGGGCCAGAGGTAATAAAGTTCACCAAATCAGAGAAGAAGGGGCGTTCTTTATGTTCTCCATAATGCTGCTCAGCAAGCTCTCGACTCACCTGCATTAGCTTAAGCCCCACCAAGGTAAACCCCTTAGCTTCATAGCGGCTGATAATCTCACCCACCAAGCCTCGCTGTACGCCATCGGGTTTAACAGCTAAAAATGTTCTTTCCACGGATTGCTTCTCCAACAGGGGTTTGTGTCCTTTCCTATGCTCTGGAAAGATGGCCCTTTTGTAAAGATTAGTTTTTCTCAACCGTAGAGACTGGAAAAAGATTCCCCAAAGGCTCACTGCTCTCCCCTAAATCAGGAATATCAGAAACTTAGGAAATATTGCATTGAGCCAGTCGGTTAGGAAATTTTTATTCTTAGGATTCCTACTATGAAGGAGTTACAGAGCACAGAGATGCTCACGCTACCTCCCTAGCTGCAATATCAGACAAATGAAGAAGACAAAAGCGATAGACCCAATTGAAGTAAAGCTGATGTCATATCCATTCCAGGATGCATTATCCAAGAGCTAGGGAAGGCAAAACATTGACAATGCCTGGGAAGGCAATCAACAGCACCAACACGATGAGCTGCAGGATAATAAAGGGAATAGCCCCCCGATAAATCTCCTGCGTTTTAATTTCTGGGGGCGCAACTCCACGCAGATAAAAGAGGGCAAACCCAAAGGGTGGCGTTAGAAATGAGGTTTGTAGATTGACCCCCAACAAAACGCCATACCAAATCAAATCAATGTCCAGCGAGCGAGCAACAGGGACAAACAGTGGAATGACGATGAAGGCAATTTCAAAGAAATCGATAAAAAAGCCCAGACAGAACACTGTCAACATACTCACCAGCAAAAAGCCCATCTGACCGCCCGGCACATTCAGCAAGAGGTCAAACATAAAGCGATCGCCATCTAGCCCGCGAAACACAAGGCTAAAGGCCGTTGATCCCACCAAGATCATCATCACCATGCTGGTAATCCGCAGCGTGGCGTCTGAGACCTCCATTAATTTTGGAGCCGTGAATTGCCCGTTAGCCCAGGCTAACAACACCGCACCAAAGGCACCTAAGGCCCCCGCTTCAGTAGGGGTTGCGACACCGAAGAAGATACTGCCTAAAACCAGCAAAATCAGTACGAGGGGCGGAATCATCACTGTGACGACTCGTCGAGCTAAGTCGATTCCCTTCACGGCACGAACCTCAGCGGGGAGGGCCGGAGCCACCTCAGGCTTGAGGAAAGACACCACAATCACATGCAGCGCAAAAACAGCTGAGATCATCAGTCCGGGTAGCAACGCTCCTAAAAAGAGATCCCCCACTGAGACCCCCAACTGATCTCCCAGGACCACCAGCACCACACTGGGGGGAATAATCTGCCCCAGTGTCCCGGAAGCAACAATCACCCCTGTTGCCAGCTCCTTGTTATAGCCATAGCGCAGCATAATGGGCAGAGAGATCAGTCCCATCGCCACAACAGATGCAGCAACGACGCCTGTCGTGGCGGCCAGCATGGCTCCTACAAAAATCACCGCTAGGGCCAGCCCCCCCCTCAGCGGTCCGAACAAAATGCCGATGGTTTCCAGCAGCTTTTCCGCCAAGCCTGATTTCTCCAGCATGGATCCCATAAAAATGAAGTATGGAATCGCCAAAAGAGTGTAGTTAGACATCATGCCGAAGATCCGCTCCGGCATAGCGGTGAGCAAATTGAAGTCAAACAGCTCTAGCCGATCCCCCAGCGGCACGACGTAGGACATCAAATCATCAAAAACTTCTAGACTGCTGCCCAACAAAGCAAACAGAATCGCCACCCCTCCCAGAGAGAAGGCA
>CALFCG010000234.1 GCA_937951315.1 uncultured cyanobacterium | reverse complement strand
TGCTGTAGAGAACTGAGCGCTTCCTGGAGTTCTGCTGTTCGTTCCTGAACGATATGTTCTAATTGTTTCTCATTCGCCCTTAGCTTTTCTTCTGCATTCTTTTGTCGGCGAATAGCATTAGAGAGGATCGCTATCGTGATTAAACTGAGGACAAACAGAGACAACGTGAGCCATACAATCCTATAATTTTCCTCATAGAATGAAAGTCTCCTGTTCGTAAGGGTGCTGCCTGCAGGGAGACTCTTTAGACTAATATTTGCCGCCTCTAATGCTTGTGCATTAAATATCCATTTGTTTTTCCCTTTCAATATGGGGGGTACCTGATCTGGTGAAGCACCGTCTAGTATTTTATTCGCTAATTTTACCGCCTGCTTAGCATGGTAGTTTGCATCGAGTAGCTTGCCACCGATGGCGCCATCATGGAATCGAATTGTATTATCAATGTAGATGGGGTTTTTTACATAGGAATGAATCGTTTTTGCTTCCTGAGTAAAGCTAAGTAAAGGGCCATTTTTTACGCCCGTTCGCAATTGCCCAAACATAAAAATAGGCCATTCATCAGGATAAGAACCAACCTTTTTATTGATGTTGCTAACCATTACATCTTCAAGAAGATGAATGTTGTCGGCTATTCCTGCTGTAGATTGAATTGAACGCAGTTTCTTTTGGCTTGCTTTTCCTGTTTCTGTCGAATCAGAAATTACAATCATGTGATTGACGCCAGTCTGTCGTTTAGCTTCAATCAGTGTTTCTGCAATACTGTGGCTTTCAAAAACACCCGTAAGCCAGGGTTTGTTTAGAAATTTATCTTGTATATGATTGATGCCTAAAAAGACAACGGGCAAATCTGAAAAATATTTTTTGTGGTCGTTAAAGACAAGATTTAACCCTGGATCATCGGCGACCATGAGCAGATCGATATCTGTATGTTGGTATTTATTGCGAATTCCTTCAAGAAAAGTGTTTTTGTGATGCAGGTTTGGATAACGTTTGGCATCTAAAAATTCGTGGAAGACTGTTGTTTGATGAGGACTTTGTTGAAAACCTTCCTCAATTCCTTCTTTTGTTTTCTTGGTCCAAGAAAGTCCGGGATGGTATGAATGAATGACGAGTATGTTGACACGTTTGTCTCGTGCTTCAGGTTGTGAATTTTGTTGTGTTTGGGCTCTTGCTGGAGCAGGGAGGATAGCTGCAGGTTCAGTTAATAAAAGACTCAGGATGATTAAGGTTTTACCTAGCCTACTTGTGCCCATGATTCATCACTGGTGTTGTACTTCGTGTGCATGGTGTTTACCTCGAAATTGCCCATGAATGCTGCTCTGGTAGGAGTGCTCAAACCTACCATTCAGTTCTCAGTATCTTTAGCCGGATACCAAGAGGTAATCATGAACCAATCAACACCATCACTTACTGCAGATCGCCTGCGAAGACGATCCTCTGTCAAGGTACACAGTTCTTCCCTCAAATTAAACAAATTCCAATGCATGAAGCAATATAATCTTATTCATGTCACTCATGAACAAGATGAATGAATTGTCTTTGGATGGACGTCTGTTGCAGATGTTTGTGCTGGTGTATAAAACGACATCCGTTACCGAAGCTGCCTTGCAACTGGACATGACTCAGTCTGCGGTGAGTCATGGATTGGCACGTTTGCGAAAAATTACAGGTGATCCACTGTTTGTGGCATCAGGGCGAGGTATTGTTTCGACCCCTCGTGCTCACATTTTGGCAAAGCAGGCAGAGGAAATACTGACACAGCTAGAACAATTTAAAACAGTTGAGCGGTATGACCCTTTGGTTGATGATGGGGACTTTGCGATCGCCGCCTACGATTATGAAGTCGAAACTGTATTGAGGCTAGTCTTACCTCTGTTGCGTCAGCAAGCCCCCAATCTGACATTACGGGTTGTGCAAGCTCATGGTCAGACTGAACTAGGACAAGTGCTGCGAGAGAACCGAGCAGATCTTGTCTTTACTCTGGCTAAAAACAAGGTTGCCAGTGATCTGAGCCAGCAAATCTTATTTGACGATTGTTTCGTTTGTTTTTACGACTCCAATATTCGTTTAGCTCCCAATAGCCTTGATGCCTATGTCAGCGCACCTCATGCTCTCGTAAAGTCCGATGAGTCTCCTCCTTGCGAGGTTGAGGCAAGTCTAATGGCGTTAGGGGTTTCGCGCCAGATAGTTTTGGTTGCACCTAGTTTTGGTGCTGTGGCAACTCTGATCCAATCGTCTGATATTGTGGCGACTCTGCCATCGCGTCTAAAAGATACCCTGTTCTCAACGTTTTCTTTTGTTGAGCCACCCTTTGAGACGAACCCTATACAAATTGCACAAGTCTGGCATAACCGAAATACTGCATCTGAACGTCATCGATGGTTCCGAAGGTTAATTTGTGACGTTGTTAAAGCCACGTATCCTGTTGGTATATCTCCCTGAACAATATGGGGCTCTGGATCATCAGTATTGGGTGAGAGTGATAGTGCGGTCTTCAAATAGAACGCACTATCAACTCTGCGATGTGATGGTCTCGGCTAGGCGTCAGCCCATATCTGACGGCGCACTCGCATAATGGAGGAGAGGCGTTGGGATCAATGACAATTCAGAGGCTGATTCCCAAAAATGTGTAACAGAAGGATTGAGGGATATTCCGATAGGGCAAGTAACCCCCCAAAATCTATTTGAACAATGGAAAAGGCTGGCGTTATTCTTTGCCCCGAATATGTTCATAGTTCTTAATGAACCATTGATATGTTTTTTCAACACCCTCTTTAAAACGGGTCTTTGCTTGCCAACCGAGTGCCTCAAGCTTTGACGTATTCTGTAATTTGCGCGGCGTACCATCTGGCTTTGTTGTATCAAAGACCAGTTCTCCCTCAAAACCCACCACCGACTTAATTGTCATCGCCAATTCTTTGATCGAAATCTCACGACCGGTTCCCACATTAACGAAGGATGGCTCATCGTAGTTCTGCATTAAAAACAGCAGAGCATCGGCCAGATCATCGACGTACAGAAATTCTCGCATCGGCGTTCCAGTGCCCCAAACGGTGACCGATGCTTTGCCTTCAAGTTTGGCCTCATGGAACTTCCGCATCAGAGCTGGCAGTACATGGGAATTAGCCAGATCAAAGTTGTCGTTTATTCCATAGAGATTCGTGGGCATTGCAGAGATATAGTTCACACCGTATTGGCGTGAATAGTTCTCACACAACTTTAAACCTGCAATTTTGGCAATCGCGTAGGGCTCATTCGTGGGCTCTAAAGGCCCCGTGAGCAGAGCCTCCTCTGACATGGGCTGTGGGCAAAGTTTGGGATAAATACAAGAAGACCCCAAGCACAGTAGCTTCTTCACCCCATTTGTATAGGCGCTGTGAATCACATTCGCCTCAATCATCAGATTGTCGTATAAGAACTCACCTCGGTAAGTATTGTTCGCTTGAATTCCCCCCACCTTAGCCGCAGAGAGAATCACGTGATCGGGTTGGTGCTGGGCAAAAAAAGCTTCCACCTCCGCTTGACGGGTGAGATCTAATTCTTGATGGGTGGCCATGACTAGATTGGTATAGCCTTGGGCCTTTAATGCTCGCAGGACCGCGCTACCCACAAGTCCCCGATGACCCGCAACATAAATTTTGGCGGTCTTATCCATATCGTTTTAAATTTATGAATGTTTCATGATGACAGATCCACCCGAATAGATAAGGGCGGGCGGCACGTTGATGTACAGCAACCGCCTACTCCTATTGGATGCGAATTAGACAGACATGTGAACACCCGTGGCGTCTCGAATGATGGCTCGATCATTGGTCTTTGCCTGCACTTTCTCGCCGTCGGGGGACTGCAAGCCTAAAGCTCTCAAATCAGCATCCACCATTAAGTGCACGAGTTCTTTAAAAGAAATTGTGGGTTGCCAGTTGAGTACTTTTTTTGCCTTGCTGGGGTCTCCAATCAGGAGATCGACTTCTGCAGGACGCATATAGCGCTCATCGAAGGCGACAGAATCTTGCCACTTGAGGTTGACATAGCCAAAGGCAACCTCAAGAAATTCTTCTACAGAGTGGGTTTCACCCGTTGCTACCACATAGTCATCAGGCTTTTCTTGCTGCAGCATTAGCCACATGGCTCTGACATAATCTTTGGCATAGCCCCAGTCTCGCTTGGAGTCGAGATTACCCATATAAAGCTTGTCTTGTTTACCCGCCACGATGCGGGCCACTGCTCGTGTGATTTTTCTGGTGACAAAGGTTTCACCCCGGCGAGGAGACTCGTGATTAAAGAGAATGCCGTTGCAAGCAAACATATCGTAGGACTCACGATAATTAATGGTTTGCCAGTGGCCGTAGACCTTGGCACAGGCGTAGGGGCTGCGGGGGTAGAATGGCGTGGTTTCTGATTGCGGAACGGCCTGCACTTTCCCAAACATTTCAGATGAACCGGCTTGGTAGTAACGCACGTCGATGCCAGTGCGATGGCGATAATCCCTAACGGCCTCAAGGAGTCTCAGGGTTCCCATTGCAACGGAGTCAACAGTGTATTCCGGGGCATCAAAGCTCACTCGAACATGAGATTGAGCGCCCAAGTTATAGATCTCGGTCGGTTGGACTTCTTCTAGAATGCGGCGCAAGGTGGTGCCATCACACAAGTCGCCATAGTGTAAAAAAAGCTTGGCTGAAATGCTATGGGGATCTTCGTATAGGTGATCGATGCGATCTGTATTGAAGGTTGAGGTCCGTCGTAAAATGCCATGAACTTCGTATCCTTTCTCAAGGAGAAATTCACTTAAATAGGAACCGTCTTGACCTGTAATCCCCGTCAGCAAGCATTTTTTAGCAGTACTCATAGACTTGAATCCTAAGAAATTTTCTTTGCAAATCAACCCTCAATGCATACCGATATCAATCAGGTATATCAATCACGCAACATGCCTATCTCATAGTACTCAAGGGAACTTTTTTCGTCGAACGTAACGATGTCAGTGGCTGTTTGAAACATTGTTTTAGAAATGTTTCTCAAGGGGCGGGAGCTGATGCAGATCGTGACAAAAGATCCACACTCCAATCCTAAATTTAACGGAGCCATTATCTTCGTTTGTCAAGACATATTGCTGAATCTTCAGTGGCGCTTTACTTATTTTGTCACCACAAAATTAATCAGCTTCCCTGGGACTACAATCACCTTCTTGATAGTTTGCCCTTCTAGGTAGCGCTGTCCCACATCAGAGTCGCGGGCATACTGTTCTAGCTCGTCTTTGCTTGAACTGGCGGGTACCTCAATTGTGCCTCGGGTTTTACCCATTATTTGGATGACGAGCGTCATCTCATCGGCAACCAAGGCTTCTTCATCGACTTGGGGCCAAGGGTGGAACAGAATTGAATCTGTATGTCCTGATATTTGCCAGAGTTCTTCGGCGATGTGGGGTGCAAAGGGTGCTAAAAGCAAGAGTAAGGTTTCAACCCCTTCTGTATAAACAGGGGAGGTTTTATCCTTGGCGTCTCCAAGGGCATTACTGAGTTTCATCAG
>CALFCG010000233.1 GCA_937951315.1 uncultured cyanobacterium | reverse complement strand
TCAGGGAAGATGAAGTTTTCATGGGGTTGGTCTTGCGGAGCCATCCAGGCACGCAGACCTTCGTTGAGCAGAATGTTCTTGGTGTAGAACGTCTCAAACTCAGGGTCTTCTGCTGCTCTAACTTCCTGAGAAATGAAGTCGTAGCTACGCAGGTTCAAGGCAATACCGACAATTCCAATCGATGCCATCCATAGACCTGTAACAGGTACAAACAGCATGAAGAAGTGCAGCCAACGCTTGTTGGAGAATGCAACACCGAAAATCTGGGACCAGAATCGGTTCGCAGTCACCATGGAATAAGTCTCTTCTGCTTGAGTGGGGTTGAAAGCACCAAATGTGCTGGAGTCTTGACCATCTTCAAACAGAGTGTTCTCCACAGTTGCACCGTGAATCGCACAGAGTAGCGCACCACCCAAGACACCGGCAACGCCCATCATGTGGAAAGGGTTGAGGGTGAAGTTGTGGAAACCTTGGACAAACAGAATGAATCTGAAGATACCCGCGACACCAAAGCTGGGTGCAAAGAACCAGCTGGACTGGCCCAAGGGGTACATCAAAAAGACAGAGACAAAGACTGCAATAGGAGCACTAAAGGCAATAGCGTTGTAAGGACGAACGCCCACTAGACGCGCAATCTCAAACTGGCGCAGCATGAAGCCCACTAGTGAAATCGCACCGTGTAGTGCAACGAATGTCCACAGGCCACCCAACTGGAACCAGCGGGTGAGGTTGCCCTGTGCTTCGGGACCCCAAGGTAGCAGAAGGGTGTGCCCTAAGCTATCTGGAGGTGTAGAAATGGCAACGGTCAAAAAGTTGCAGCCCTCAAGGTAGGAGCTGGCAAGACCGTGGGAATACCAAGATGTAACAAATGTTGTGCCGGTGAACCATCCACCCAATGCCAAAAAGGCGGTGGGGAATAGTAAGACGCCGGACCAACCAATAAAGACGAACCGATCACGCTTGAGCCAGTCGTCGAGGACGTCAAACCATCCTCTCTCCTGGGCGCGTCCGACTGCTATGGTCATGGGAATAAGCCCTCTTGCTCGAACTCTAAGGTTGCAAGGAATCAAAACCTTGCAGGTTATCTTGCGAAACCAGCGAAGACTTTAGGATACTGTCTTAGTTTGACATGGAAGTCGCCCTAAAGCTCTCTCTCCCTTTCTTCTTACATTCTGATGTTATATAGAACGGTCCGGATGCATTTAAAAAATGCAGAGGGAAAGTTAAGGGTAAATAAAACCAAGGATGAGTGAAAAAAATCATTGACCTTGGCCAAGTTGCTTACCTAGAGAAGTAATAGGCAGAAGCACTTAGGGGATGAACATGTAGAAACAATGGGTAGTCAGAGCCAGTACCGGTATCCTGCAACACAATTAATATCGCTTAATCTTTTTGATAACGGAATTCTTGCGAAATATCAAGTTCTCTAACGGCTGTCTCAGAAAGGGATTTTCTCAACGGTGAACAGCAAAATTTGAATCAACGACTATGTGTAACACGCTTACTGAGACGGAATCATCCCCATAGGGAGGACATAGAAGGAACCTTGAATTGTTACATTCGTTTACACAACTATCCTTCGAGCAGGATGGTCTTGGATGCATGATTCACGATCAAGACTCTGTGCTTTAATGAGCGACAGGGACACGGTATCGCCTGTCATTTTTTACTTTTCTGCTCGCAGCACATTTATTCTGAGAACATGACGACTCAAAGCTCTATGGGCAATTCAGTTTTGCGCTACGAGGTTCTAGGATCCAGGCGCTTTAGCAACTACTGGTGGGCAACAGTCACCGTCATTGCGGGCTTGGGGTTTCTACTAGCAGGTATCTCTAGCTTTCTACAGGTTAATTTGTTGCCCATGGGCAACCCTACCGACCTAATCTTCATCCCACAGGGCATCGCGATAGGTTTCTATGGAACGGCAGCTTTATTGATCGGGGTTTATCTGTGGGTTGCAATCGCACTTAACATTGGCTCCGGTTACAACGAATTCAGCAAAGAGACCGGTATGGTGCGAGTCTTTCGCTGGGGATATCCAGGCAAGAACAGACGCGTGGAGGCCAGCTCTCGCCTATCTGATGTTCAGAGCATTCGCATCAATATTCAAGGAGGTATTAGCCCCAAGCGATCGCTATACCTGAAAGTTAAAGGCCGAGGAGATATCCCATTAACTCGTGTCGGCCAGCCTTTGCCTATCTCAGTCATTGAGGGGCAAGCTGCTGAAATCGCTCGTTTTTTGGAAGTACCAATGGAAGGTCTCTAGATTTAATGAATTTAGCAACATCGATTGGAATCGTTGGACGACAACTGCTTGCGGTTTCTCTAGCCATGACTCTAATGGGCTGCAGCACCCAACCCACAGCATCAAGTCCGTCTTCATCCGGTGCTGAGGTGGACAGCGCTAAGCAGGTACAAACAGAAACACCGGCAGTGGAGGAGCAGAAGGCGCCCGAGTCCTCTCAACAGCCAAAACTGATCGGAGAAGCAACTATACAAATGGTGGTCAATGGGAAACCGATCACCATCACTGTCAATGGGAACGACGCCCCCATTACGGCAGGAAACTTTGTCGACCTCGTCGATAAAGGCGTTTACGACAGCACAAGCTTCCATCGCGTTGTCCGGCAACCTCAACCTTTCGTAGTTCAGGGGGGGGATCCTCAAAGCAAAGATCCTAATGTCCCAGCACAACAGCTTGGAACAGGTGGATTTGTCGATCCAGGAACCCAACAGGAGCGAACAATCCCTTTGGAGATCTTGCCAGAGGGTGAGCAAAAGCCCGTGTATAGCGAGACGATCAAGTCCGCAGGTAAAACGCCAAAACTCAAGCACACAAAAGGTGCCGTGGCTATGGCCCGTTCCCAGTCGCCGGACTCAGCTTCTTCACAGTTTTACTTTACGCTCAGTGACCTACCCTTTTTGGATGGGGACTATGCAGTGTTTGGCTATGTGACAGGTGGGATTGAAGTTGTTGATCAGATTCAACAAGGTGATCGGATCGATTCAGCAAAAGTCACTCAGGGGATTGAGAACCTCAAGCGCTAAAACGTGCTTTTGCAAACGATCTGCGCGAATAAAGAGAACACCTGCGGTCAAAATATTTTAACCGCAGGTGTTCTCTTTAATATGCAATGCATGAAGCTTCAATCAAGAAGCGCTAGGAAATCTATGCCTTAAGAGGCCAGCTGTTTTTGCTCATCCTCTAGGATATGAACCAGGTTTTGATTCCCTTGATCCCGAGCAACGCTCAGACGACGCTCTAAACTTTTTTGGATAGACAAGTTATGGATCTTCTCTAGCTCCGACTGAACCTGACGGGCATCAGACATGACAGCAACAGGGGCCATCCGTTCACGGACTAAAGATTCAATGGGACGATTAGCAACTCGTCCATGAAGACCAGGCATGTATGACACGCCCCGATATTTAAGCGCCACTCTAGGGTGAGAAACGGCAAGATCAAAGTGAGAACGACGACAGGTCTGCCCTCGGTAGCGACCTATCACTTCAGAATTTTTTACAACTCCCAGGATAGGGGCAAAGCGATATTTGACACCTCGAAAAGAAAGATGCATAGAAATGCGGCCTCCGACCAAATGATGTTAACGAGGCGCGTTCCTTCGGGAAAATCCCTACTTCCGTCTTATTCAACGACGAGGTTATGAGTGAGTCAGAAAGAATCTCAAATCTACGTTAAACAAGATGAACGACTTTTCTGTATCTAATGATACCCATTTTTATTTTATTTGTGTATGAGGACGATCAATTCGAACTTCAGAAGAAGCAAATCCCCTTCTATATATGGTTTTGAGGGGTGTAAAGATGTATTTCAGAGCTGATGTTTTTTTAATCCTGAAGTCGGATTAGTACAGCTCATATTTCATGAGTTGGCAGGGGAGAGAACCGTTCAAGACAGCAAATCGCTGGGAAGATTTCAGGCCAATGGTGCGAGACAGTTCTTTGTTGCCACTGAGCACAAATGCGGTCCAGCCCTTGAAGCGCTGTTTAAGAACATTGCCCAGGAGTTTATAAAATTCACCTAAATCGGTCTCTTTACCCAGGCGCTCACCGTAGGGTGGGTTACACAGCAATACACCCTGATCGCTGGGCGCTTCAACGGAGATTAGCTCCTGCTGATACAATTCAATCTGGTTCTCGATACCACAGTTGACGGCATTTTGGCGAGCCTGCTGAATGACAGCAAGGTTGCGATCGCAACCCACCACCACTGCCTCAAGGGTTTCACGGCGATGATCCACCGCATCCTGGCGCAGACCATGCCAGAGGTCGGGAACAAAATTAGGCCAGGTCTCAAAACCAAAGGACTCCCGATAGAGTCCAGGTGGTTGATTGAGGGAGATTAAAGCCGCCTCTAGCGGCAACGTACCTGAGCCACAGAGGGGATCGAAAAAGGGTTGATCGGGCTGCCACTGGCTGAGCTGAATCAGGGCAGCTGCCAGGGATTCCTTCAAGGGGGCTGCCCCCACAGCCGGACGATATCCTCGCCGGTGGAGGCTAGAGCCTGAACTATCCAGACTCACCGTACAAACATCACGATAAAGATGGACATTGATCAGTACATCCGGTGTTTGTGGATCCACTGATGAGCGTTGATTAAACTGTTGCTGTTGCTGATCAACAATGGCATTCTTCACCTGTAGAGCCGTGAAGTGGGTGTGGTTGAGTTGGCGCGTTTTCCCTGTGGCCTTAACCGCCAAAGTCTGTTCTGGTGTCAGATACTCTCGCCAATCCAATGTCTGGATTCCCCGATACAGATCCTTGGCATCCTGACAGGGAAATTCCTTTAGCT
Organism: uncultured cyanobacterium; assembly: GCA_937951315.1. Classification (GTDB taxonomy): domain Bacteria; phylum Cyanobacteriota; class Cyanobacteriia; order Thermosynechococcales; family Thermosynechococcaceae; genus RCC1774. Next base: position 2,340 of record CALFCG010000233.1, on the reverse strand, counting down.
GTTGGAGAATCCGAAAGGGAATTCTGGCCCACAGATTAACCTTGTATAAAAGGGCACTATCCCCCTTAAAGTTAACGCCGCAAAAACCGGGTTCTACGGTACTCGCTCCTAATTTATTGAGTTCGTCAACCGCAACCGATTCTAGGCCCCGAGCAACGGTGGCAAAATAATTTTTCACCTAGGCATTCGCCGCAAGCTCGGCCAATTGAGCTTGCTGATCTTTCGCGACACAGGCTTCTAAGATCAAATCGATATCACCCTCAAGCACCTTCTCCAAAGGGAAGTTATTGCCTAGACGATGATCAGTAGCTCGGTTGTCTTTGTAATTATAGGTGCGGATCTTCTCAGAACGAGAGCCGGTCCCGACTTGAGAGCGTCGCAGGTCAGTAATCGACTCCTGCTGCTCCTGCATTTTCATGTCGTATAGCTTGGCCCGCAAAATCTTCATGGCCCGTTCTTTGTTCTTGAGTTGCGATCGCTCCTCCGTACAAAAGACCCGAATCCCAGTCGGTTTGTGAAACAGATCTGCCGCCGTCTCAACCTTATTCACGTTTTGGCCCCCAGCTCCCCCCGATCGAGCCGTTGACATTTCGATATCCTTTGGATCAATCTTAACTTCAACGTCATCGACCTCAGGCATCACAGCCACGGTGGCAGTCGAAGTATGGACCCGCCCCTGGGTCTCTGTCAGTGGCACCCGCTGCACGCGATGGACCCCAGCCTCATATTTCAGTTTGCTATAGACCCGGTCGCCCTGAATCTCTAGGACGGCCTCTTTGAAGCCCCCCATCTCACCAAGGGATTCACTCAGCAACTTGACGCGCCAATGCTGGCTTTCAGAATATTTAGAATAGATACGGACTAAATCTCCAGCCCAAATACTGGCCTCGTCACCACCAGTACCGGCTCGAATTTCTAGCATGATGTTTTTATCATCATTCGGATCGCGCGGGAGAAGCAACACTTTGAGCTTATCTTCAAGCCGCTGAACCGTTTCCGTTAGCTCCGCCACCTCCATCGCCGCCATTTCCTTCAGCTCTGGATCTTCGCCACTCTCTTTTGCAATCTCCTGGGCATCTAGAAGCTCTTGTTGGTTTTGTTGCCAACTTTCAAAGGTGCTCACCGTTTCTTCCAAAGAAGCCCGCGTCTTCGCAACCCGCTGAAACTCATCGGGATCCGTCGCCACTTCTGGATCGGCAAGACGACGGGTTAACTCATGGAAGGTTTGCTCAACGGACTTGAGCTTCTCAATTAAATACGTTTCAGCCATATATCATGCTAAGACCGCTGTTGAGGCAGGCCAATATCCAAGAAGAAAGTGAACTTAGGAGTCTAAAGAAAAATATTGGTGAGACCTAAAACGACAGGACAGTAACACCAGCAAACAATGCAGACTCCCGCCTAGTTTAACGGATTCTCCGACGAGAGACCCATATTGTTAAGTCAGAGAAAAGTCCTCAATTTCAACATCAATACCAGAGCGACGAGAACCAACTCATGTAAATTTCAGAACCGAGAGAATTTCAACTGGGAATTGCGATTAGGTTTCATCATGATTCAGTGCAATCGTTGAGACCTGATCTCCATAGAGAGAAAGCAACAAAATCAACAAATATTTGCAACCATCAGACAGATTAACCGTCAGAAATCGGAAAGAACTGATAAGCTTTGTGTGATATTGAATGGCATTAGATTCGGGCCTTGCTTGAATCAGCTCAAATCTAGAGTGAGAATGCAGAAAAGCTAGGCGTTGGGAGTCCTTAAATGCGACAAGTTAACTTTACTCTAATCTTCGTCATTTGCTTAGCGCTGGTTTTGTTCGGAATCGAGAACACCCAGCTCGTCCCCATCAAGATTATTGAAGGGGTTGAAATCAAGGCGCCACTTTCGGTGGAACTGATCGTTACGCTAGGAATTGGTTCAGTTCTGGCCTGGGTGTTTAGTGTCTGGGTCCAGGTTCAGTCAACCATCGCGACAAAAGAAATCCTAGAACAGCGTGAGACCCAAATTCACAATCTTCAGGAAGACATTGAGCGTTACAAGGCTGAGATAGAAGAACAACAAAGATTACTGCCCAGCGTCAGTTCATCACGGGAACAGCGTGTCATCACGGCTGAAAGCAACCCTTAGTCAAAATTATCTAGAGTTCGGCCATGAGCACATCCTTCGCCCAGAATGCTATTTCCATGTTGATTGACATGGCCCAGCGAGGTGAAATTGATCCCTGGGATGTGCAGGTGATTGATGTCTTTGACAAGTTCTTGAATGAACTGTCCTATCAAGATTCTCAGGAACTCGCGACATCAGGTCAGGCCTTTTTATATGCATCAATGCTGGTGT
>CALFCG010000232.1 GCA_937951315.1 uncultured cyanobacterium | reverse complement strand
AACCGAGCCGATTCACCTCCAAGCCTTAACGGGGTTTAGCAAAGATGTATCCGTCAAGATGGTGCATCAAGCCCAGGCCTTTGTTCAGGATCAGCCGGTGACGCTCGCCCTACGCCCCCCCGGCCATGATCTACCGCTGCCCACTGCGAAGGTGGAACTCTATTTTGATATTGAAGCGGAGCCCAGCCTCAACCTGGCTTATCTCCACGGGGTGTTAGTGGTTAATCGCCAGACCCAGGAGCAAACCTTCTATCCTTTACTGGCCCAAACACCGGAGGAGGAAAAACAGGTCTGGGAAGACTTTTTAGACTTAGTACAGCGTTATCCAGATGCGCCAATTTTTCATTTTTGTGCTTATGAAGTGCAAACGGTGGAGCGCTTGGCGAAGCTCTATGACACGCCTATGCCGATGATTGAGACGCTCTTAGAGCGCTTTATCGATCTGCATCTCTGGGTCACCAAAACGGTGGTTTTACCCATTGAGAGCTATACGCTCAAGCTGATTGCTCGCTGGGTGGGGTTTGAGTGGCGGAACTCAGAAGCCAATGGAGCCCAGTCAATTTATTGGTATAGTCAATGGCTAGAAACTTGCGATCGCAACTTTCTAGAGACCATTTTGATTTACAACGAAGATGACTGTCGCGCGACATATGCAGTTAAAGAATGGCTCACAACATTTCTCGATCAGCAGGTAACAAGCGAGCCATCACTCCCCACCCCACCCTTGGCAGCAGTCAATCTCAATGAAACCTAAGCTCAACCTGACGATCTTCTTATTGGCCTGCAGCTTCGTAGGCTGTGGTTCAAAGCCACCAGCAGAGGTGCAAGCACCTACACCACAATCGCCCCCTGCTATTGCCGGTGAAGTATTAGCCAGTAATCAAGGTATAGTTCAGCTCAACCGCCCTCAGGGTTGGACTAATCAGCTGACGAAGGCAGATACCTTAAATCTCAAAATGGCCAATGCCTCTGGAGATGCTCATTTAACGCTCCAGACTCGGGCAAAGAAGGATTTACCTCAGCTCAGTCTGGAAAAATTTGCCAAACTCGGGCGTGAGGCCGGTCTGCAAAGCATGACCGATTTAAAGATTACAGGACCGACAGACGTCGCCTTGGTCAATGGTTACCCGGCGATTCAATATCAATTTGAGGGGAAAGTCGAGGGTGCTGATACGGTATTACTGCATACCGCCATTGAATCCCAAAATTACTTCCATCAGATTTTGGCTGGATCCTCTAGATTTGGGTTCGCGCGGCATCAGGACCCCCTGCAGAAAATCATTCAGACCTTTCAAGAGCAACCCCCGCCGCCCTCAGAAGAATAAGATCAAGGCACCGACAGAAATTATCATTCACATTTGAAATAGCCACACGGACACCACATGAATGTCAGTTCGAGCTCAGTCGAGCTTCGGATTGTTGCACGAAGGAAAACTGTTTGTAGCCTACGAAAACACAACCTCAAATATAACGATGGCAAGATCTCAACTACAAGGTCATCGCTGGCTGTCCATGTTTGACTAGTGTTGATTCAGGCAATGGTCCCTGCAAGTGTGACCAGGGTAAAACCCGTGTAATCGGCCAGGTTTCAAATACATAAAAGTCCAAGGGAGGGAGCTGGCCCCGCAGTTCTTTAAAGGCGCGACGGTAGCTTCCGACAGAATCACCATAATGTCGCGTTAGCTCCAGTAATCGGGCAAGACGGCGATCGCCCCGCGCCAGCAACGTTTGAATCACAGACCAGTTATAGCTCTCTGGCCGAAAATCAATCCCATTCGATCGCAACCTTTTTTGCAACAGCTTCAGCCGCTTTTGCGCTGACGGATCAACCCCAAACCACTGGAAAGGCGTATGGGCCTTTGGCACAAAAGTACTGCAACCCAGCGTTAACCGAAAACCAGGCACCTGACGCTTTAAATCTAGGAGCAGCTTAATAGTGGCCTCTACGTCCGCCTCAGTCTCCTGGGGCAGGCCCACCATGCCATAGAACTTAATTCCCTTTAAACCGCCCGCCTTGGCGTTCACAGTCGCTTGAAATATCTGCTCCTGATCCAGCTTCTTATTAATCAGCTCACGAATCCGTTCAGAACCACTTTCAATCGCAATGGTAACCGAACGGGTATCATGGTTGGCCAACGTCTGCGCCAGCCTCTCCGTCACCGTGTTAGTCCGCACCGAAGCAATACTCAGGCGCACATCATCACAGGCCGATCGATCAAAGTAAGCCAGCAAATCGTCAAACTCAGGATGTTGCGTCACAGAAGCCCCCAACAAACCAATACGGCGGGTTACCGCTAAGCCCCGTTCAATCGCAGGGATGAGCGAATCGGTGACGCTGGGCGTTCGAAACGGTAACGTCAAATAGCTGGCCAGACAAAAGCGACACATCTCCGGGCAGCTCCGCACCACCTCCACCATATAAATACTTTCCCAGGCCGCTTTTTCCGTCACCACCGTAGAACTAGACAATGTATTGCCACGATAGGTCTGCTTTTCGACCCGGGGAGGAACGTTGTTGAGAGGCATAATGGTTGCGATCGCCCCCTCAGCATCCTCATAACGCACCGCATAGAGACTAGGAACATAAACCCCTGGCACCTGAGCCAACGCTTGCAGTTGCACAGCACGCTCCGCCCCACGCACCTGCTGGTAAGCCGCAATAAATTGATTGAGCAAATCTTCGCCATCACCGAGCAGAATCACATCAAAGAACTCAGCAAACGGTTCGGGGTTCGCCGTCAAGACAGGCCCGCCCCCAAACACCAAAGGATGGCCCGAAGAACGCTCCACCGACCAAATCGGAAGATCCAGCTGCTCTAGCAGATTTAAAATATTGACGTAATCCAGCTCCCAAGACATGGAGAACCCTAAAAGTTCCGGCTGAGAAGGTAAAGGCTCCTGCACATCAGTAAACAGGCGACTCACCGCCAGCCTAGACTGACTCGCAAGCAAAGCCCACACCGTCTGATACCCCAAGCTTGTAATACCCACACTATAGGTATTGGGAAAAGCAAAAATAAGCGAAATTGCGTCGGAATCAGATGAAACCGGCGTAAAAAGTAAATGTTCAGAACGGAAGGAAGACACGCAGGCTTGAGCTAGATGAGTGGACCACTGCCTTCTAATCTAGTGGATTCTCTCAACTCTAGGCACAGAACCTCGCACACATGGGCATCCTATTCCTATCGTATGAGCAACCTTATGACCGGCTTATTCTAGGCTCACGTCATCCGAACAACCGTAGGGTTTAGAGATCCGCTATTCTGGCAGAGATATCGCAGCAGATGCATTTACAAAACTTTTGGAATGTCCCTTGGGACGCTTTATGTCAGGATTGCCCTTGGGAATCAAGGATTAGGAAACAAAGATGCCGTTGACAATTGGGTTAAAAATAGACAAATTGACGAGTGCTAGCCCACAATGGTGCACTGGATAGGGACAGCTTATGCCAAATACCTTACCAACACTTTATTGTCCGAACCCAAAGTGTCAGGCGAAAAACACTGAACTTGACCCAGTCTGTCAAGAATGTGGATCAGCACTGCCCAA
>CALFCG010000231.1 GCA_937951315.1 uncultured cyanobacterium | reverse complement strand
CATTGAAACTGTTAGTGGACCTCCTCTTTTACAGCAGTCCTCAAGGGTCACGACGGCTGTGGGTGGCGCTGTTAGATCGTGCGAATGGTAGTTGCCCCTCAGGACGATGACTCAGGCAAAGGGAAATAGCATTCGTCCGCTGGCCTCAAAGCTCGACAAACGTTCAAAGGCTGAGGAGACTTTCTCAAGTCTCGATAAAAATCAATTGCAACTCGCTTGTCTCTTCCAGAGTGACCCGAGCTGATCACAACGTTAGACCGAGGAAGCTGATACTTTTTTGCCAAAATTTTGATCCGTTCTTTATTGGCTTTCCCATCAAGGGGTGGCGACTTGAGGTGAATGGCGATACTAGCATCAGCCATGCGCTGAATAGCCTGCTTCTTTGTATTTGGCTTCACTTTGACCTAAATCTGCAGACCTAAATCAAGGGTAAAAGAGAGCAACTCTCAGGGATTCTTAAAGTCTCAAAGTCAATGCTATCTTGAGAAAAGTTTCTATTGGCTTAATTATCTGTGAACACGCCCAGTCATGCGATCTTGAATCTGGCGTTATTGCTGCCAGACTCTCAAGCTCTCCCCATTATCGCCTTGGGCGCTGTCCTCCCTGACATCCCCATGTTTTTGCTGTATGGATGGGCAAAGATGCGACGCATCCCCGCCCGACAGCTCTGGACCCAAACGTATTTTTTGCCTTTCTGGCAGAATTGGACAGATCTGTTTCACTCTATTCCCATCGCTGTGGTGGGCTTAGGTCTCGGCCTGCTCTCCCATTCACACGCGACGGCGCTTCTATTCGGCAGTGCGGTGCTGCATTCGCTCCTGGATCTACCCGTCCACCACGATGATGCCCATCGACACTTTTTTCCCTTCCATAACTATCGCTTTATAAGCCCCTTATCGTATTGGGATCCAAGGCATCATGGCTATATTGTGGCCCTAGTCGAAATACTGTTGGTGCTGGTGGCAACGGTCTATTTATTCCCTCAGGTTGAGTCTGTCATCGTTAAAGGCATCTTCATTACGGTAAATGTGCTCTACCTCGGCGTATATCTGTTGATGTTTGTTCGTCGACGATTACCCAATCTATTTTGTCAGGCAGCCCTGAATCGTGATTGAGTGCTGTCCCTTCTCGATGGACGGCTGGAGTGCCCTCATTGAGTCAGTGGGATAGAAATTGCTTAATTTTTGAGCATATTTATTCATCCTGACTATCTCCCGGCAAAGTCCACCTTTATGGGAGATACGTTAGCTGCAGTTGACAAGTTGCGATCGCAACTCTTCTATTCCCTACAAACAGTTCTAACCAATTGACCCGCGCAACGAAACCGAATCGGGCAGATTCATTGTGTCACCTTGAGGCTTGATATTGACCTGCTGCTGCGCACATGAGTAAGGGGCCTTGAGGTTTTTCCCAAGCAAGGCTTCCCATTTTTTGAAATTTCCCCAAGAGAAACAGGTTAACTGCAACCCTTTTAAGGGCTACTAGGTGAGGAATATTCAGGTTAAATGCCAGGAACCAGAATTGAACTGGTGACACGAGGATTTTCAGTCCTCTGCTCTACCAACTGAGCTATCCCGGCGGACTCGAATAATTGTAGCATCGATTGGACGAACTAAGGCACCACTTCCATAAGTTCTAACAGAGTGACTTCCCACACCAAACGAGGCTGAGCATAGGCTCTTAAATAACGTCTGGCAGTTTCGAGAATCTGGAGCCTTTGCGCCTGCCCATAGGTTTGCCAATACATCTGCTGGAGATAATCAATGAGCCAGAGTTGAGCATCAACCTCTAGGGACTGCTCAACCGACTGTGCCAAGGTTAGACAGTCTGAGGCCGTCGTCGGGCATTGGTGACAGCGATCAATGAGGTCTGCAGGTATGGTCTGCAACTGCTCCCATGCGGTGATGGCAGCCCCTGGACTCCCCTGAGCCATGGCAATGACGGGAGCATGGCTCAGTACGTCAGAATGCCCTGCTTGGCTTAAGACCTGCTGCATGTGATCCATAGAGAGGGGGCGGAATGGAATCTGCTGACAGCGAGACACCAAGGTTGGCAGGAGACTATCCGTCGTGGGGGCCAACAATATTAGCGTCGCATTCCCCGGTTCTTCTAAAGTTTTGAGTAATCCGTTGGCAGCGGATTCTTTCATCGTCTCCGCATGGTCAATAACAACACATTGGCGATCCGCTTCGAGGGGGGACTGACTCAGGAAATGAGTGATTTGACGAATTTGGGCCAGACGAACCTGGGGCTGAGCTTTAGGGGGTTTATCGCCCTTGGCGGCTAGGGCTGAGACGGTGATTAACTTGCCCTGTTGTGTATAAGTCGGTTCAATCCATAGCACATCGGGATGATTTTCAATGGCACAGGCAGAGGAACCCTGTAGCAATTTTTGAAGAAAGGCTTGGGCGGCCAGACGACGTCCGACACCATGGGGACCCACAAATAAGTAGGCCGGTGCGATGCGGTCAGTCGCGATCGCACGGAGTAACAAGGTAACGGCCTGCTCTTGACCCATTAGTTCTGAGAAAGGCTCGGGTACCATCGTTGTAAATACTCCGTCATGATCGCTTGAATGTGGGTCTCAACGGTCTCTGGATCTTGGGCCGCATCAATTTGCACCATAGTGGGCTGCTGAGCTGCAATGGCAGTAAACCCATCCCGAATCCGTTGGTGAAAGGCAATCTCTCCGGTCTCCATGCGATCGAAGGTTTGGCCCCTTTGCCGGACCCGCTCTAGCCCTATGTTGACATCTAGATCAAGCCAGAAGGTTAAATCACTGGTTATCCCAGCTGTCGCAATCTCGTTGAGCTGCTCAATGAGTTGAAGACTCAGGCCGCGTCCATAGCCCTGATAAGCCAGCGTTGAAGCCGTGTAGCGATCGCAAAGCACCAGAGTCCCCTGTTCGAGATGCGGAGCAATATATTCAGCGACATGCTGCGCACGATCGGCGGCATAGAGTAAGAGTTCAGCCCGATTTGCGATCGCAACCTCTGCTGACACCTGGGTGTTTAAGAGTAAAGCTCGGAGTGTTTGCCCTAAAGCCGTTCCGCCGGGTTCGCGCGTTATCACCACAGGGGGCGTAGGCACATCTTCACGACATCGCGCCCACAGGGGATGAGCCAGAAGCCAGGTCTGCAAACGCATCAATTGCGTCGATTTTCCGCCGCCTTCGCCCCCTTCAAAAACAATTAACTTACCCTGCATAGCGTCCTACCTCGGATGTACCAGTATTGAAATAAGTCCGTCAGTATTGCACCTTGAAGTCATACCGAGAACCCTACATCCGTTAACTTTGATGACAGTCATTCGAACAAGGAACGAGAGAAAAGGCAAACATCTATAGCGCTCAAATGCTCAGGATCTATGCTGCCAGAAGCTTGATCAAACCTAGAAGTCAGCTTATTGTTAAGTAGGAGGTGGATTGTTCTAACATCCGTGCAGCCGGGGGCCAAAATTGCCAAGATGAATTGACTCGCTATGCTTAAGTGAATTCGCCCCTCCCTTTGCCGCTTCAAAAGTTTATCCTCCCTTAAAATGGCACGATATACCTGCTCAGTCACTGTGGCTGTTGCCCTCGCAGATCTTTATCCAAATATTACAGAGATTCTTAAAAGCTGTAACCTAGAGGTTCTGATTTTTAGGGAAGACTATCTAATGGCCCGGGAAAAGCCAGGCCAGGTGCCCTTTACAAAGTTGGTCACCATCGAAGTCTTGGTGGATAGCACGCGCTCAACAATGCATGCGGCCGATTTTGAACTCGTTGCCAAAAATGAAGAGCTACCCCTCAAAAGTACAAACCACTGTAATCAAGTCTATCAGAGCTTTCTCCAGCAAAGTGCCGCGAACTCAGGCTGGCGTTTACTGAGTTGCAGCGATCCCAATATACCCGTTAATCCGCCCACAGAGGCCAAGTCAGACTCAGCCTCTGTCACTCCCAAAAGTTCACCCTCAACCCAAGGTCCCGCCGTACCCAAAAGCATCACCTCACAGCCTCCGAACTCTGAATCACCGCTAGCTCCCGATTCTCCGCAACCACCACCCTCACCCAAGGTAGCGAAATCCCCAGTCAGTCCTCCACAGCCTGACCCGTCTCGTTTTACATCGCTACCGAAGATTGCGCCTCGCACACCGGTGGCTTCCGATGCAGCCGACACAGCTGAGGTCGAAGATGCAGCCCAAAAGCCACCTAAGACAGACGACATTCCACTCACGTGGAAACCGGTGGATGCACCCGACCACCCATTGCTAGAGGAAGAAGCTCCAAAGCTGATCTCACATACCTCTTTTGAAGAATTTTTAGCCGCAGGTAAACTTGCGGAATCAACAATAAAAGAACCTCCCAAGAACAGCTCGCCGACGCAGCCAACCATTATCAACCAGGATTCTCAATCGAAATAGAAGAGCGTGACCAGCTTGCGTTGGGCCTCAGCATCATGACAGGTTTTCAAAAGCGTTTTGCTGTCGTGGAAAGCAAAGCACACCAATTGATCGCAACGAGACACAATTTCTTGGTTACAGATCGCACTGGCTTCTCCGAGAGCCATGGCATCATTCTCAGGTTTTTCAACCAGATGCATCACATTCTCTAACTGTTCTCTTGACTCTCGGGGCTGACGGCTCATGCTTTGGGGCAAAATGACCGTCAGCAGACTGGGATCAGCTCTCATAGCACCTCTTATCGCAGCGGCATTGGTGCCCATCGCTCCGGAGGTTAATAGCTGATTGCCAGTGAGCACGAGGGCATAGCTCATCATTTCAATCATGTGCTGATGCATCAGTGGCACATGGCGGGATCCGAGCAGGGCAATGCGTTTGGAGCTCGTCTGCTGAATGGCGGCTAACTCTTGGAGAAACTCGTCAGCCTTAGGATCACCCACCTGGGGTAGGTCAAGTGATTGAGTCAAAGAGGTTGAGTTCTAAACAACCCCGCTATTTTAACAAAGCTGGGTTGGCTTGTGCGGACGAAATTTCAGGGTTGACACTGGAGTGAGCGCATAAAGTGAGCAATCGTCTCCTCAAGGGTCAGCAAGTCAGGGTTTGTAGCAGATAGCCATGAGATGCTGGGGTCGGCTCGGAACCAAGTCCGTTGACGTTTGGCAAACTGACGAGTATGAATAACCGTTAAGTCTTGGGCTTGTTCGAGAGAGATCTTGCCTTGCAGATGTTGTCGAATCTCCTGATAGCCAAGGGTCTTGAGCAACGGCAGCTGGGGGCCATACTGTTCGATGAGATGTTGAACCTCTGCAACCCAGCCCTGCTGAATCATGGTGCGGGTACGTTGTTGAATCCTTTGGGTATGAACCTCAATATCAGCATCGTCCAGCCCCAACTGGAGAATGGGATAGGTTGGGGGCTCACTTCCCTGTTGCTGCGAGAGGGGAATTCCTGTCACATAGAAAACCTCTAAGGCTCTGAGTGTACGGACCTGATCGTTGGGATGAATCTTAGCCGCAGAGTCAGGATCCACCTGCTGCAGATAGTCGTAGCTTTGCGTTTGATCCTGGAGTTGCGATCGCAACTCTAACTGTGGCGCTACCCGTGGAATTTTGAGCCCTTGAACCACAGATTTAATGTACAAACCGGTTCCCCCCACCAATAGGGGTATAATGCCGTGAGCTTGATACTGGGCAATCAACGTTTGAGCCTGATGCTGAAACTGAGCTAGGGTAAACGCCTCTGTAGGATCGCAAATATCTATCAAATGGTGAGCAACTTGTGAACGCTCCTCGGCAGAAGGCTTAGCCGTTCCAATATCAAACCCTCGATAGACTTGCCGAGAATCGGCACTTAGGATGGGACTGCCTAATCGCTGAGCAAGATGAAGCGCCAAGTGCGACTTACCCGTGGCAGTGGGGCCACAAATCACAATCAGACCGGGTTTGATTATTCCTGTCAAAATCGTTCGTAATGGATCTGCAATCTAAATTTCCTTTTAGACACACCTAGGGTCGCGAATAAGGCTTTTGTGCTAGAATTCAAATGCTTTTTTGCATTTTAATTGTCAAGCTTGCTTTGAGTTGCTTACAGGAGCATTTCAGTTTATGGCCACAAACTCAAGCTATAGTGCGGATCAGATTCAGGTTCTTGAAGGTCTAGAGCCAGTCCGTAAGCGTCCGGGGATGTACATCGGTAGCACCGGGCCAAAAGGATTGCATCACTTAGTGTACGAGGTGGTTGATAATTCTGTCGATGAAGCACTCGCAGGACATTGTAAAAACATATATATAGATCTCAACGCAGAGGGTAGCGTTACGGTTTCTGATGATGGTCGTGGTATTCCCACCGGACTTCACCCTTCAACAGGGAAGTCCGCACTAGAAACTGTGATGACGGTACTGCATGCAGGCGGTAAGTTCGACGGCAGCAGTTATAAAGTCTCCGGTGGTCTACACGGTGTGGGCATTTCCGTGGTCAATGCTCTCTCGACCTGGGTTGAGGCCAAGGTTTGGCGGGATAAAAAACTGCATACCATGCGATTTGAGCGGGGCATCCCAACCACTGAACTAGAAGAATCAAAGAGCGATCGCAAAGAAACGGGCACCTCCATCTCTTTCTTGCCAGATCCTGAAATTTTTACAACTGGGACTGAATTTGACTACAAAATTCTAGCCAGTCGCCTGCGCGAACTCGCCTATCTCAATGCTGGGGTTCAGATGACCTTTAGGGATCATCGCCTAGAGCTACTGGGGACCTCAGAACCCCATATCGAGACCTATCGCTACGATGGCGGCATCAAAGAGTATGTTGAGTACATGAATCGGGACAAAGATCCGATGCATGAAGAGATTGTCTATGTCCATGGAGAACGCAAAAATATCCAGGTGGAGGTTGCGCTCCAATGGTGTCGAGATGCCTATACCGATCAAATGTTGGGCTTTGCCAACAATATTCGCACCATTGATGGAGGCACCCACCTCGAGGGCTTAAAAACCGTCCTGACCCGGACCATTAACACCTTTGCTCGCAAACGCAAAAAGCTCAAGGACAATGACTCTAACTTTGGCGGTGAGCATGTCCGAGAAGGCATGACTGCCGTTATTTCGGTAAAGGTTCCTGAGCCTGAGTTTGAGGGACAGACGAAAACCAAGCTGGGCAACACAGAAGTCCGGGGTGTTGTCGATACGCTGGTAGGCGAAGTGCTCACAGAGTATCTAGAGTTTCGCCCCAATGTGATTGATTCCATTCTCGATAAAGCGCTGCAGGCCTTTAGTGCAGCAGAGGCAGCTCGACGGGCACGAGAGCTGGTGCGCCGTAAGTCGGTCTTAGAGTCTTCAACGCTGCCGGGTAAGTTAGCAGACTGCAGTTCCCGTGATCCCAGCGAATCAGAAATCTACATCGTTGAGGGCGACAGTGCGGGTGGCAGTGCCAAACAGGGACGCGATCGCAGATTTCAAGCGATCCTGCCGCTGCGGGGCAAAATCCTCAATATTGAGAAAACCGACGATGCCAAGATTTACAAAAACAATGAAGTCCAATCGCTGATCACAGCTCTGGGCCTAGGCATCAAGGGAGAGGAATTCGATCTCTCTCAGCTCCGATATCACCGCGTCATCATCATGACTGACGCTGACGTAGATGGCGCCCATATTCGAACATTATTGCTAACGTTCTTCTATCGCTATCAGCGGGCATTGCTGGAACAGGGCTATATATACATCGCTTGTCCCCCCTTGTATAAGATTGAGCGGGGTCGGTCTCACTACTATTGCTATAGCGATCGTGAACTACAGGCGCTCGTCGACAATGAATTCCCAGCCAACGCCAACTACACCATCCAGCGGTTTAAGGGTTTGGGTGAAATGATGCCAAATCAGCTTTGGGAAACAACAATGGATCCTGAAACACGGACCCTCAAGCAAATTGATATTGAAGATGCTGCCGAAGCCGACCGGATCTTTACAATTCTGATGGGTGATCGCGTCGCGCCTCGACGGGAGTTTATTGAAACCCACGGTCCTCGCCTCAACTTAGCTGAACTCGATATTTAATCGCACTCCTGCTGCATCATCAGGACGAGAGAAGCCTAACAGGCGGTTTACCATAAGTAAGCCGTTGCTAGAGATCTGCTGTGTTTCAATTCGCTTATTTCTGGACCTCTACTCTTTATCTGCTGCTCTGTATTGCGATAGGGCTGCCTCAATCTGCGCAGGCGTCAGCATTGACGCACACAGCATCAATACTGACACCCCAACCTGTCCTTACCGCTCACATCCCACCCAAGATTTATACATCTCACTCTCCTCCGAGTTCGGATGGGATTGGCAAAATTTACATGGGGCGAGAAATCTCTCAGGTCATGGGTCATCAGGGTGCAGGTTGGCTAGAGCGGCCTAGTCGGCTAACCTCAGAACGTCCGCAGCAAGTTATTCCCGCCTTACACCTAGAACCCACCGATGTCGTTGCTGACATTGGTGCAGGCACGGGCTATATAAGCTTTCGCTTAGCCCCTCTATTGCCTGAGGGGAAAGTTTTAGCCGTTGATGTGCAACCAGAAATGCTGGCCATCATAGAGCGAGTTCAACAGCGACGCCAGATCACCAACGTTGAAACGGTATTTGGAACTGAGAACAACCCCAACTTAGCGGATGAAAGTGTTGACATAGCTCTGATGGTCGATGCTTACCATGAGTTCGCCTATCCCCGCGAAATGATGGAGGCCATTACCCAAGCCCTTAAACCCGGAGGCAGAGTTGTCCTAGTGGAATACAAAGCCGAGAACCCTTTTATTTTCATCAAGCCCCACCATAAAATGTCTGTGAGGCAGGTTCGGAAAGAAATGCAGGCGGTGGGATTAACGTGGCAGGGGAACCAGGAGGTGCTCCCTCAACAGCATGTCCTCACGTTTGTGAAAAAACCAAGCTTTTAAGACCCTATGACCATTGCGAGGCAGGAACAAAAAAGCCAGCTCACAAAAGAACTGGCCTAGAAAATAAATTGAAATTGTGCCGAGACTCTACTCTACAGATTCAGCTTCAGCATTCGTTGACTGTCCAGGCGGTGAATTGACCTTTAATACACGGCACCCTGATGAAACATTTGCGACAACAAATGCCGCTCCATTGGGGCCACAGGAAACAAGGGAGTTCGAGCCATCTGAGGTAATGGTAGGCTCCGCAATCTCCTCAGCACCGCCAAGATCAGAACTCTCCTCAGCTCCACCAATATCGGATTCCGATTCTTGAGTCGGATCACTTTCGGGAGAGATTGATTCCTCCGGCGCAGCAGGAGGAGCCTCAGGCTCTAGCTGAGGAGATTCTCCCGCTTCAGGAGAAATAGGGTCAGCAGGTGCATCGAATGGACCTGACTGAGCAATAGCACTGGTGGCTGAAAGAACTGCCACTGCTAATGCAGTAGAAAGCAGCGTTGTAAACTTAATTTTCATGTGATTTCTCCTCTAAAAAAATAAACCCATCACAAAAATGGGCTCGAGGAATGATTCTATGAAGCTAGTTAATTTGTTGTTGCAATCACTAACTTACGTGAGTGTATCTATTAATACAGATTTGAGGTAAAGAAGTCGTGAATCATCTATTGAATCAACATTTGCCAGGGCATTTTGAGCCATATATTAACATCCTAAAAACATGAGCCAATCCATTTAGACTGGCTCATGTTTAAAGTAAAACTTCCTGGAATGTTAATTTACTCGGACTCAGCATTAGTGGATTGTCCTGGAGGCGAATTAGCCTTGAGGACATGACAACCGACTGTCACGTTTGCCATTACATATGCAGCGCCATTGGGACCACAGGTGACCAGCGAGTTAGAACCATCTGAACTAATGCTAGGTGCTGCATCAGCGGGATCAGCCTCTTCTGGCAAAGGCTCACCCTCTTCTGGTAACGGCTCAGCCTCGGGAGCGCTGGGCTCCTCGGGTTCCGCCGGAAAGCCAGGATCGACTTGTTCGGACTCATCTGCGGGTACAGCAGGGTCAGGCGCATCAGCGGGTCCAGGTTGAGCAATGGCACTACTACCAGCCAGAACGGTGACTGCGACTGCACTATATAGCAGGTTCGTAAACTTGATTTTCATGTGATTTTCTCCTCACTAAGAAACTAAATCCATCAAAAATGATGAACTTGAGGAATGATTTTATTGAGCTAGCCTATGGACTTCCGTCACAGCTGACTAATCACAATTTGTATAAATGCTCACATATTGACTGTAAAGAAGTCGTAAAGTTAAAAAATTTTTATCTGAGGAGAGAGTATTTGAAATTTTCTGGCGAAGTCAGAAACATAGGGCAGAGGTATACGGAGCCCCTCCCTCAGCCTCAAGCATGGCCAATGGCTGGCTGCCCACTGAACTCAATCTTCAGGGGCAGTTATTTTCGCGAGTGTCGGACATCCCTAAAATTGATTTAGAAACCTGAGGTCACTCGTATATAAACGACGAATATCATCGATTTGATGCAACACCATCGCAAAGCGTTCAACACCAAATCCGGCCGCAAACCCGGTGTAAATCTCTGGGTCATACCCCACAGCTTTTAGGACATTAGGGTCAACCATTCCACAGCCCAAAACCTCTAGCCAACGGCCTTTCCATTGCACGTCCACCTCTGCAGAGGGTTCTGTAAAGGGGAAATAGCTTGCTCGAAAGCGGATGGGAACATCGCCAAACATTCGCTCTAAGAAGACTTTGATCGTGCCCCGCAGGTCGGTGAATGTCAGGCCTTTATCAATGGCGAGCAGCTCAATTTGATGAAAGACGGCGGCATGGGTAGCATCTTCAGTATCTCGGCGATAGCAACGCCCAGGCGCAATAATCCGAATGGGTGGCTCATGTTCTTCCATGTAGCGAATTTGTACGGATGATGTGTGGGTGCGGAGCAGGTTGCCGTCGGGAAGATAAAAGGTATCTGCCATATCCCGAGCAGGGTGATCTGGGGGAGTATTCAGCGCTTGAAAATTGTAGTAGTCTGACTCCATTTCTGGCCCGCGAGAAACGGTGTAGCCAAGCCCCACAAAAACATCTAGGGCACGGTCGATCATGCCGTTGAGAGGGTGAATGTTTCCCTGCGGGGTGTAGGTCCCTGGCATGGTGACATCAAGAGTCTCAGACGCCAGACGTGCTTGAATCTGAGCGTTTTGCAGATCTGAGCGTTTCTCCCCCAGACACCCTTGCACAGCCTCTTTCACTTCATTGGCAATGGCTCCAATTCGGGGACGATCGGAGGCGTCTAGCTTCCCCATCCCTTTTAAAATTTGAGATAACTGCCCTTTCTTACCTAAAAATTGAATGCGGTGCTGTTCTAGCTGGTCAAGATCTGCGGCGCCTGAAATGATTTGCTGCGCCTCTTGTTTAAGGGCCGTTAACTGGGTTTCTAGATCAGTCATCTCGAAATTTTAGTCATAGGTGTATGGATGCCATCCTTGATAGTAACGTAGGATGCTCCTATTCCTCAGGGGACGGATGTTTGCGACCTTCGGGACAGCCCTGGGAGAACATCATCCAAGCCTGGTCTATTCCCTGATCTAAGACTTTAGATCTAATCCTTTGGCGGAGTATTAATTCATCGAATTTAGGTCGGCAAACTTATATCTGTTTTCTACTAACAGGGCATATGTAAATTTAGGTATCAAAGTAATACCTGAATTGTTTTATCTTCTGCCAAATAGGGCTATGGTTTAATGAATTGAATCACGGTCCTCTTTCACTTGTAGGTATTTTAAAGATGAGTTTGCCTGAACCTTTTGATCGTTCCACCTTCAAGCAATCTGATTTAAATCATTCGATTGATCCGTCATCTGCTCCCAGTGAAACGCTCGATACTCAGCAAGTTGGCGCTTGGCAAGAGCAGCTTTTGCCAGTTGCAACATTAATGAGTGAGGAAGATGTCACGGTATTAAGACAGCAGCTTGAAGCGACCCATCAGCTTTTACAGTACCGGCAGAACTTGGTGGATTCACTGACAGAGCAACTGATCAGCGGTCAAACGCATCTGGCTCAGGTGGAACGAGATTTAGAGGAAGCACAACAGCAATGTGCTCGTCAGTCTGACAAGGTTGAAGATGTACAATCCGTCTGTCAGGATTTGCGATCGCAACTTCGTCGTCAGCAGCAGCGTATCGGCGAGTACAAACAGATTTTGAAGCAAAGTGGAAGACTGCCACGACCAGCGGGTCAACTCGCAAGCCAAGAAGGGTTTGTTGCTCTCGATTATGACTCATTGAATGGTGCACCCGTTGATGATGAGGCTCCCAAGACAGCCCCCGTCGCTCCCTGGTCTGCAGACGCAACAGATCTCGCAGGTCCTTTGGCGATTTATCGCAAGCTAGCAGAGATGACGATGGCCACCACAGCCGCCCGTGCCCAGCAAGCCATGATGCAAAAGCGAGCCGAGCCCCAAACCTTAGAAGCTGCAGACTATCACTTGACCACAGGACATCGTATCGAGTTACCAAGCTTCACTTAGAGGCTCAATGCTTGAGTAGGGGGCAGTTTCCCTACAAGCGAGAATTTTCTCTGAGCGATCACCTTTTAACGAGTGCCACCAAATCGGGCCGGTTTGTAATAACCTATTCAGATGGTGAATAGGAAATGGGCCTATGTGTGGAATTGTTGGCTATGTGGGGCATCAGGCGGCAAGCCAAATCTTGCTCTCTGGTCTCCAGAAGCTGGAGTATCGAGGCTATGATTCAGCGGGCATTGCCACAATCTTAGAGGAACAACTCCACTGCATTCGTGCCAAGGGGAAACTGCATCACCTAGAAACAAAGCTAGCCGGTTGGGATAACCCAGCCCGGATGGGTATCGGCCATACGCGCTGGGCAACCCACGGCAAGCCCGAGGAGTATAACGCCCACCCCCATCGAGACCAGGGTGAACGGCTGGCGGTCGTGCAAAACGGCATTATTGAAAATTACCGCGACCTTCGCATTGAACTGAAAGAAAAGGGTTACACCTTTCGGTCTGAGACTGATACAGAGGTGATTCCTCACCTCATTTCCGATATCCTCAAACAGCAGCAAACTCCGGACTTACTCGAAGCTGTGCGGCAGGCTGTAAATCGCCTTACAGGCGCCTTTGCCATCGCCGTGGTGTCTGCTGACTTCCCCGAAGAATTAGTGGTGGCACGACAACAGGCACCGTTGGTGATTGGCTATGGTGAAAATGAATTTTTCTGTGCCTCCGACACCCCTGCACTCATTCCCCATACCCAGGTCATCTTGACCCTCGACAACGAGGAAATTGCCACGTTGAAGCCCTCTGGCGTGGAGCTCTACCACTTTAATGGCGATCGGGTTCGGCGTCCCCCTCAAACCCTGAACTGGAACCCCGTGATGGTGGAGAAGCAGGGCTTTAAACACTTCATGCTCAAAGAAATTTATGAGCAGCCCGGTGTCGTCCGCACTTGCCTGGAGAAATATTTAGATGAACAATGGCAGCCGAATACTGGCAGTTCTCCGGTTAATTTAGGCCTAGGTACTCACCTTTTTGAAAATCTAGAACGCATCCAGATTGTTGCCTGTGGAACAAGTTGGCATGCCAGTCTTGTAGGGCAATACCTCCTCGAACAACTAGCAGGCGTGCCCACCACCGTTCAATATGCCTCAGAATTTCGCTATGCCCCAACACCGTTAACCCCAAACACCCTCACCATTGGGGTCACCCAGTCCGGTGAAACAGCTGATACGCTAGCAGCTCTGGACATGGAACAGCAGCGGCGCTCTGGGCTTTCAGATAAATTTCTCCCGCGCCTATTGGGAATTACAAACCGACCTCAGAGCTCACTTTCTAGACTGGTACCGCAGATTATTGATACCCATGCAGGCATCGAGATTGGGGT
>CALFCG010000230.1 GCA_937951315.1 uncultured cyanobacterium | reverse complement strand
TGCCAACCGCATCAGCGCTGACGTACATTCCCGAACCTGGGCTACAGAACCAGGAGAAGAGGTGAGAGATGAAAAATACAGCGCTTGGATACTATCAATCACAGCCACCTGAGGCTTTAAGGCGTCGAGTTCCTGCAGAATGGTTTCCAAATCTGTCTCAGGGAGCAAGTAGAGGTCCGAAGGCTCTGCTGGCGAGGCTTTGGACTTTTGGGATTTCGAGCGTTCTGGTGCTTCGGCATGGCCGGTGTCGGGCTGAACGCCCAGCCGTTGAGCCCGCAGTTTGACCTGTTGCCCCGACTCCTCAGCGCAGACATAGAGAACACATTGAGATTGACTCAGTTGATTAACAATTTGCAAAAGTAGCGTTGATTTTCCGATGCCAGGATCGCCACCGATTAGCACCAGAGAACCCGGCACAATTCCTCCTCCGAGAACCCGATCAAGTTCTAAATATCCTGAACTAAATCGCTGCGTTGGATTATCTGCAATTTGAGCCAAGGTTAAAGCCGAGACTGCCTGTGGCGAAGCTGGCGTGCGTCGCTTTTTTGACGCCCGTTGATTGACCAGACGCGCCCCATCCGTGGTAGAAGTTGCGACTTCGATAACCTGCTCTACTAGCGTGTTCCAGGCGAGACAGGCTGGACATTTTCCAAAGTATTGAGGTGAAGAAGCACCGCATTCTTGACAAATGTATTGCGTTCGAGATTTAGCCATACACTTCTTAACAAAAACTGAAACCCTAAATATTTCCGAAACGATTATCCCTAAAGGACTTTATCGTTTTCAACTGACATTAATGTCATGGTAACTTAGGGGAAGCGATCAAAAATTTAACCTTTTGACAGAACTTGAGATGAAGGAGTATTAAACAAATTGGACTCGAACAAGGAAAGAATACTCGTTGTAGATGATGAAGCCAGCATCCGCCGGATTCTCGAAACTCGACTGTCTATGATTGGCTATGATGTCGTGACCGCCGCTGATGGTGAAGAAGCCATTGAAACCTTTCACGAAGCCATTCCCGATCTGGTTGTTTTAGATGTGATGATGCCGAAGCTGGATGGCTATGGTGTCTGCCAAGAACTTCGCAAAGAATCTGATATTCCGATCATTATGCTCACGGCCTTGGGAGATGTGGCTGACCGGATTACGGGCCTAGAGCTAGGGGCAGATGATTATGTGGTGAAGCCCTTCTCTCCCAAAGAGCTAGAAGCTCGCATTCGTTCCGTACTCCGTCGCGTGGGTAAAAATGGTGCGCCAGGAATTCCCAGTTCGGGTGTCATCGGGGTCGCCAATCTTCGCATTGATACCAATAAGCGTCAGGTTTACAAGGGAGACGAGCGCATTCGTCTGACGGGCATGGAATTTAGTCTGTTAGAGCTATTGGTGAGCCGATCTGGAGAAGCCTTCTCTCGCTCAGAGATTTTGCAAGAAGTTTGGGGCTATACCCCTGAGCGTCACGTCGATACACGGGTTGTCGATGTGCATATTTCACGACTTAGGGCCAAGCTTGAAGAAGATCCCAGCAATCCAGAGCTGATTCTGACGGCTCGGGGAACGGGCTATTTGTTCCAGCGGATTATTGAAGCGGGCGAAGTCGGCTAACCTCTTCCCGGTCTGGGCAAAATATAGATTTTGCGGTGCGATATCCTGAGGCAAGCAGCGTTCTATTGGGCATTTGTTTTTTAGCGTCGTTATTCCTACCTATAATCGTCTGCCCATTCTGCAGAAGTCTTTACAGGCGCTAGCTTGCCAGGATCTGGCGTCTGAGCATCGCTATGAAGTTGTCGTGGTCGATGATGGGTCCTCGGATGACACCGTTGCTTGGTTACGGCAAGAGATGCCTACCGTTCAGCTCTATGAACAAGCCCATAAGGGGCCTGCGGCTGCCCGCAATCTTGGGGTTGAGAAAGCGAACGGTGACACCATTGTCTTTATCGACAGTGATCTCGTGGTCACTGAAACCTTCCTTTCAGCCCATGCCCAGGCGTTGACAGCGGCGCAGTTGCGACTAGGGCATGAGCGAGTTTTTACCTACGGTCGGGTCATAAACACCTGTAATTTTGACGAGCCAACCAGTGAACCCTATACGCTGACAGATTTTTCGGCAGCCTACTTTGCCACAGGGAATGTTGCGATCGCACGTCACTGGCTAGAGGTCGCAGGCCTGTTCGACGAACAATTTCAGCAGTACGGCTGGGAAGATTTGGAGCTGGGCGTCCGCCTCAAAACCTTAGGACTCAAGCTCATCAAAGCACCCGAAGCCGTTGGCTATCACTGGCATCCCCCTTTTTCTCTCCAGGATATTCCGCGACTGATTGATCAAGAGATGCAATCGGGCCGAATGGGATTCTTGTTTTACCAAAAACACCCCACCTGGAACGTGCGAATGATGATTCAGATGACCTGGATTCATCAATTGCTATGGGGTAGCCTCACCTTAGGGGGCCGATTAAATGAAAGAACGCTCGCCCCGCTTCTCCAGTGGCTAATTGATCGTGGCAAATCGCAACTCGCCTTAGAAGTCGCTCGTCTTTTTCTCAATTGGTACAACCTGAAAGGTCTCTATGCAGCGAAGGCACTATTAGATTAGGTCACTTCGACCTAGCACCAGATTGAGAGCCTTCATGTTTGAGCTCATGCATGCACCTGATGATATTGTTGCAAAACGCTACCGTATCCTCCACCCCCTTGGACAGGGTGGATCGGGCATCACCTATGAAGCAGAAGAGATTGCCACCCAGCAACGGGTTGCCCTCAAAATCATATCCTTGCGAGGGATGCAGGACTGGAAGCAGCTAAAGCTATTTGAGTGGGATGTTCAAGTGCTTTCATCTTTAGAACATCCTGCAATTCCTAAATACCTCGATTATTTTCAGATTGATAGTGATCGCGATCGCTCCTGTTACATCGCCCAAGCCTTGGCCCCCGGGAAATCGTTGGCAGCTCTCGTCGAGGAGGGTTGGCAAACAACTGAGTCTGAAGTTAAGCGGATCGCCCGTGAAATCCTCAATGCCTTGATCTACCTGCATAGCTTAACACCGCCGATCGTTCATCAAGACCTCAAACCCCAGAATATTATCCGCGGTGAGGATGGCCGCATTTCTCTAGTGGACTTCGGAGTCGTGCAGGCTATTGCTCGCAATGCCAAGACTCATGGCAGTACAGTTATAGTGGTGGGCACTGACGGCTATGTGGCACCCGAGCAATTCCGAGGACAAGCCTATGGAGCAACTGATCTCTATGGGTTAGGGGCGACGCTGCTGTTTCTACTCACCCATTGTCACCCCGGAGACTTGCCGCAAGAACATCTGAAGCTGGCATTCCGCGATCATCTACAGCTAAAGATTAAACCCCGTTTCTCTGATTGGCTCGATCAAATGATTGCTCCCCTGCTGGAGGACCGGTTTTCAAGGGCATCAGAGGCATTAAACGCGCTAGACCATGCTCCTCTCCACTCAGCATTGAGGCCCTCTCATCACCCTGTGTTAACGACACCGGGTACAAGAGGAAAACTGAGCCGACCTTCGGGCAGTCGAATCCAACTCCAGAGAACCCGATCTCATCTCACCCTCGATATTCCTCCCGCTGGCCTGCAGGGTTCCATAACCATGCTGATGTTCTGTATATTTTGGAATGGCTTTACTCTGCTCTTGACGGGCATGACTATCGTTACACTTAGCCCCCTCAGTTTTGTGTTGTTGTATTTTTGGATTTTTAGCCTATGGCTAAGTGCCGATCTATTGGGCAATATTGCAGGGCGCACAAGGCTAGAGATCCATCCACAGACATTCCGACTTCAGCGACAACTTTTCAAATTAAGAATACAGGTGCAGGGCAAGACCAAAAATTTATCCAAGGTGGAGCGACAAACGACCTACACAAAAAATCACCAACCTGTTGGAATCTGCACCCTCAATGAAGGCGTCCGTACCCATAAATTTGGCTCCATGCTCAGCAATCTCGAACAGAAATGGGTAGTTCAAGAATTAACAACATTTCTAGAACAACAAGATCAGCATCTGAAGCACGTCTATAGATTGTAGAGAGCGATCCCATCATCTAGCGACCGGATAATAATTCAGATGCTCTGGATTCATCGTTTGCTGTGGGGCCTGCTTACGCTTAGAGGCAGTTTGAGAAAGAACGCTCGCCCTGCTCCTCCAGTGGCTGATTGATCGTGGGAAATCGCAAATGGCTCTGGAAGTTGCGCGTATTTTCTTGAATTGGTATAACCTCAAGGGGCTTTACGCTGCGAAGGCCAAGCTAGAGTCAATTTCCTCGTGATAGGATAGATTCTTTCCTGAATATAATTTTCCAAAAGAAAAATGGAGATAACGTTTAAGCCTGCGCCTTTGCGTTCAGCCCAGACCTGGCTTGTCTCTGGTAATGTTTTGCGTGGGCCTGATGGTAAGCGGATTGATCTGTCGAGGCTGACTGAGGGGCATTGTACCGATCTGCCCTCTAGAAGGCTCTGGATCGCAGAATTTAAGCTCTCTACTGAGTCAGAAACACTGGTTATCCGATGCAATGACGTGAAAATGGGCAGTCAGCGTCATAGCTATTACGCATTGGTTTTTGAGATCGTTGAGCTGCTGAAGCTCTACAATCCAGACCTAAAGATCCGACGAGGGACTAGCACGCTATTCAATGTCATGTTTGCTGCCATTGGTTTGATTCCTTTAGGGTTTGGGCTGAGTTTTCTCCTGGGGGCTAGGGGGGATGGATTTGGGATCGGCCTCGGTGTCTTTTTTCTGCTACTTTCTGCGTTCATTGTTTGGTGTGCGTCGCCGTGGCAAAAGCCATCCGTTTCTACGCCTGCGGAGCTGCAAGAATGGCTCGTGAGCTGGGCTGGGATGCAGCGATAAGGTTTGCCCTCTGGGTTGAGCCGATACAGTCTCTTCTCCTTGCATCGAACTTTTGATCGCTTGCCTGGTTAAATCCGTTCAGATTTAGGCTTGAGTTGGGATGGCAGAAAAGACTGGAGTAATTTTAGGTCCTGCGGTTTGAACTCTCCGAGCAGTGCAAACCCAAGTAAAATTCCCATGCTCACTCCTGCAAGTTTTAAGAAAACGCCCCAGCCGGCGATTTGCCAGGATTGGGTGACGACGGTGCTGAGTGCACAGAGTAAGAGACTGCGCAATAGTGTCCCAAAGGGTAGCTGTAGAGTCCAGGCTGATTGCACCATCAACCCGCCTGACAAGCCGCCCAGCAAGGCAACGAGGGTGGTGATCTGGGCGGCCCCTAAAGCCCCTGAGCTGGGAATGAGCCAAACATAGCCACAGAGGGCAATGGGAGGCAGAGGGGCAACGAGCCATATGCTGGCTCGGGGACGACCGAGTCCTGTCAAAATTGCTGACGTCATTTGCACCAGATCGAGGCCAATGGCACTGAAAATGAGCCAAGCAAATAGGGGCGCAGCGGGTTTGTATTGATCGCCAAAACCAAGGGGGAGCCAGTCAGAGGCAGAAGCTGCCAGCATGGCTAATAGCGGTAGCTGGAACAGGAGAATCCGCAGAGATGTTTGAGCTATTTTCTTAGCCTGATCTTGCTTCTGAGCCTTCAATAGTCGGCTGAGGGTTGATAGCAATAGGGGGTTCAGGGCAGCCGCAAAGATACGGGCTACGATGATCAGCTGGAGGGCGAGGCCATACACGCCTGCTTGGGCGACGGTCCCGCCGAGTGCTTTATAGGCCAGTAAATCTAATTTGTCATAAATTTGCAGTCCCATGCTGGAAATGAAAAGTGGACCGGCATAGGTCCAGAGCTGCTTGTGAGAGAAGTTGCTGCCTCGAAATAGAGAGGGTTGAATAAAGAATCGGCCGATCAAGAATGAGGCAACGGAGCCGGTAATACAGCCGAGAAGTGCACCCGTGACGGACCAGCCCAGAAAGACGAAGCCTGTGATCAGCACAATACGAGTCAGCCAGTAGGCCGATAGGCTCAGGGCTCGCTCACGAAATTGCCCTGTTCCCACCAGCAAGCTGTTATGGATGCGTGCCAAACAAAAAACGGGAATATCGATGCTCAAGAGTCTCAAGTAACTGGCTAACTGTGGGTCCTGGAGTAGAGTTGCGATCGCAGGTGCCAGAACCCAGAGCAAGAGAACCGCACCGAGGCTAAACAGCCCCGTCATCTGAGAGACTTTCGCGCCGATGGCTCGCCAATCATCAGCCTCACTCACGAGCTTGACGGTGGCTTGCTCGAACAGCAGCGTGATGGAAAACTTAAGCCACAACACCACGGAAGTGGTGAGCGTAAACCGGCCAAAATCCTCCGGTCCTAGAAAAGAGGTGAGGACCACCACCGTGATAAAACCCACCGGCAGTCGGATGCCAACAGCCAAGATATTCCAAATTGTGCCGCTCACGATCGAGGGACTTGATGCAGGCTGTGTCTTCTCGCCCATTAAAAGACTCTACAGATAACGGCTCTAAAATTTTTTGAAGTTGAGTGATGCAGCTAGGGTTCACGGGAAAACTGCAGCATCATGCCCACAATGAACCCCAAGATTAAACCGGACATATGCCCAATAAAGCTAATTTGCGGTGTGGTCAAATCAAAAAACGTCTGCAGTGCAACAATCAAACCCACCCGACGGAGTCGTTGAGTTACCAGTCGTGAAGGTTTACGTCGCCATAGCAGAATCAAGATGGCGGCTTCAGCGCCAATAATGCCCATGACGGCCCCTGAAGCACCCAATGCAAACTTGGTTTCGCTAAAGCCCTGGGTCGCTAAAATTGTCAGCGTTAACATGGAGCCGACGCCCGCTGCGAGATACATGAGGCCATATCGAAGCCAGCCCAGTTGCCGTTCTACGAAAGGTCCCAGAATGGCGAGACCCAACATATTGAATAGCAGGTGCATCCAGCCGAAATGTAGAAATGTAGAGGTCAAGAGCCGCCACCAGGCCCCGGCAATGACCACCTCGGGGACGAGTGCTCCTAGGTTATAAAGTGTTTCTGGGTTGGTGCTGCCCCCCTGCTGCAGTTCGAGGCCGAAGGCCACAAGGTTTAAGGCAATGAAAAGTAAGGAAATCGGAGATTGATTCAGCATGGAAGGGGCTGTGACCGGTCTGGGTGAGGTGCCCAATTCTGGACGCCACTGCTGGAGGAGAGAGTGGGAGTGATGACTCAGGTTTTTGGCTAGGCCGGCAATATTTTTCCTGGTTCGGAGCGTTTGGAAATACAGTAAATCACCACTCTCTAAAATCTGATCGATGTCAGCCTGGGCGACCCCTGTTTTCCCTGCGGCCATGTAGGCTGTTGCGAGCCAAAATCGTCGATCGCGAGTGGTCTTGGTGGTGCCCTGGAGTAAATGAGAGACCATGGCTGGTTCGCCGCAGTAAGCAAACACAATCAGCCGACACAGATTCCAGTCTGTTGGCCCAGCCTTCTGGAGCAGGGCCTGCAAGTGCTCTAATGCTGCAATCATTTCTGTGAGAGCCTGCGTCTCCCCCAGTGCCTGTAGATAAAAGGAGATCAGGCGAGGATAGCGGCTGAGCTTTTTGAGCGTAATGTCTTTTTCTATCCAGTGTCTGAGCCCCTGCCAATCACCCTCAACCCGGAATAAATTACAGTAGGCTGCCTGTCCTAACCCTGAAGTTGTATTTTTGAGACGTTGGAAGTGATCTTTGGCATCTGCATGGCCAGCCTGGGCCAGCGCCAGCGCCCTGAGATAGGGAGGGTAGAGCCCCCAGCCATCAAAGGGATGGAAAAGTCGCCCCAAATAGGCCCATCGAGTCGCGGCTTGAAACCGGTATTGTGCTGCTAACATTTGGGTCCGGCGAAAACTGATCAGCGGCAGCACAATGAGCAGAGCCCATGCAACACCGCTGATATAGCCGGCCGTTTGGGGGTGGCGCAACCAGAGTGCCAAGGTGAATAGCAAAATGCTGGCGGAGATGATCACCCACCCGCCTGCGGATCGGTAATGCTGCAATCCTCGGATGAGATTAGCGATGCAGGAAATGCAGACAAACCAAATTAAAAGGTGATTGAGATCCATAGAGGGTTGCGGCTATAAGTCTCAATTCCCCTGAGACATTTTGATGTGACTACACACAATTCCTGTTCCACCTTGCGACGATCGAGACCGTTGAGGGGAGCAAGGCTTAAACAGAGACCTCCATGGAGACGGGTTCGCCCGTGATGCTAAAAGAGCGTACTTCCGTGATTTTAACGGGTACCAGCTGGCCTTGAAGTTTGGAAATATCACCCGGGAAAAAGGTCAGACGGTTGCCTCGGGTGCGTCCCATCACCTGGGTGGGATCTTTGGGATTTTGAGCTTCTACGAGAATTTCTTCAATGCGCCCGGCATAGCGATGGGACCGTTCTGTGGCCATTTGGCTCATGAGATGGTTGAGGCGCTGGAGTCTGTCGCTTTTCACGTCTTCCGTCAGCTGATTGTCCCAAACGGCGGCGGGTGTGCCGGGGCGGGGAGAATAGGCAGCGGTGTTCACTAAATCGAACTCTAGGTCTTCGACCAGTCGCAACGTGTTCTCGAACTGGGTCTCGGTCTCACCGGGGAAACCGACGATGGCATCGGCGCTAATGGCCGCATCTGGCATTAACTCCCGAATTTTATGGATAATTCGTCGATATTTTTCGTGGGTATATCCCCGTGCCATCGCCTTCAGCATCTCGTTATCGCCAGACTGAAATGGGATATGGAAATGTTCACAGACCTTCGGCAATTCGTGACAGGCGTGAATTAGCCGTTCGGTAAAGTAGCGGGGGTGGCTGGTGGCGAACCGAATTCGCTCAATGCCCGGTACATCATGGACGAAGTAGAGCAAATCCGTCAGCGTATTTTGTCGACGGCCTTCGGGGGTAATGCCCGGTAAATCTCGACCGTAGGCGTCAATATTCTGACCCAATAGGGTGACTTCTTTGTAACCTTGTTGGCCCAATAGCACCATATCTTGCCGAATAGCTTCAGGGGTACGAGATTGTTCAACGCCGCGAACGCCAGGAACAACGCAATAGGTGCAGCGCTCGTTACAGCCATAAATAACGTTGACCCAGGCGGTGACGGAACTGTCCCGGCGAGGCTTGGTGATGTCTTCAACAATGTGAATGGGGTCGGTGGCGACGACTTGGTTGCCGTCAAACACCTGCTCGAGCAAGTCCTGAAGTCGGTTGGCATGCTGCGGTCCCATGATCAAATCCACTTCAGGGACGCGACGCAGAAGGGCATCTCCTTCTTGTTGGGCCACACACCCGGCTACCACAAGTGTTAGCTTCGGATCGAGATGCTTGCGCTTAGCCTGTCGTCCTAGATAGGAATACACCTTTTGTTCGGCATTATCTCGAATGGAGCAGGTGTTATAGAGAATGACATCGGCCTGTTCTGGGGTCTCGGACCATTGCAGACCCATGTTTTCCAGGATGCCAGCCATCCGTTCGGAATCGGCTTTATTCATTTGGCAGCCGAAGGTGGTGATGTGATACCGAGACCGAGCAGTCATGAACGTTAACCAGAAAAAACAATCCTTTCTATGGTAGTTGAAGCGGAGCAGAGTCTTCATACCCAGCGTTTTTTGCGAGTGCATAAGGTGGCGAACTCGGATACAGTAGGTAAAGTTACTTAACGTCATGTGTGTAAAAGTTCACAGAGTTAAGACCTATGGCGATCACTGAATACCAGGAGAAATAACCTCAGTTATGACTGCCTCTTTAATTAAGCCTGAATCAAAACTTCGGAGTCTGGACGATCCCGAAGTGACTATGCAAAAAATTATCAAGTCTCTACCCAAAGCTTGCTTTGAGAAGAATGCTCGCAAGGCATGGACAGAGGTAGTGGTGACCGTTCTGGGTGTGGCGCTAGGCTATACGGCCATTGTGTTTTCTCCTTGGTATCTTTTGCCCTTTGCCTGGTTTTTCACCGGCACGGCATTGACCGGTTTCTTTGTGATTGGTCACGACTGCGCCCATCGTTCCTTTGCGAAGAATCGCTGGGTTAATGACGTTGTGGGGCATCTCTGCATGATGCCACTGATTTATCCGTTCCACGGCTGGCGGATTATGCATAACTTCCACCATGTTCACACCAATGAACTAGATGTTGATAATGCTTGGCGTCCTTTTAGTACTGAAGAGTATGACGGGTGCGATGCTGTGGTTGGGGGTGCTTATAAGGCCATACGGGGTCGTCTCTGGTGGGTCGGTTCAATTATCCACTGGTTCAATCTGCACTTCGATTGGCGCATGTACGATCAGAAGGACCGCAACGATATTAAATTGTCGGTGGCTGTTGTCGTTTTGTTTGGTGCGGTGGCATTTCCGACTCTGCTACTCACCACAGGTGTTTGGGGTTTCGTCAAATTCTGGTTACTGCCTTGGATGGGCTACCACTTCTGGATGAGTACCTTCACATTGGTGCATCACACTGCACCGGATATTGCCTTCAAGCCCACAGATGAGTGGAATCCTGCAGAGGCGCAGCTTGTTGGTTCCGTTCACTGTGATTACCCTTGGTGGATTGAGTTTCTCTGCCATGACATTAATGTCCATATCCCGCACCATGTTTCCACTGCGATTCCGTCCTACAACCTTCGGATGGCCCACCAGAGCCTGAAGGACAATTGGGGCCAATATGTTTGTGAAACGAAGTTCGACTGGGAATTAATCAAGACGATTACGGATGATTGTCATCTCTATGAGCCAGAGCGAGCTTATCAGTCCTTTAAGGATCATCAGGCCAACGTCGCAGCCTAATGGATTACGGCTGATGAATCGTTAAAATTCATTCTGATAACCCTCCCAGCATGGGAGGGTTTTTCTTTCTCTATGCTTACCTGGAGTGTTAATAAAAACTCGCCAGAGTAAAATATGCGTTAGGCATACGCAAGATATACATTGCATTGGGAATTCTATCAATTAGTGAGGTTGCTTGCCCAGCCTGCACCTGGACGGTTTGTGGTGCAGGCTCAATTATTTTCTAATTAATTTCTTGCGTTCAGGTATGACGATTATCGATGTCCCACAGTTGTTATTGAAGACTGAACAGGGAGGGCAAATCATTCAGCTTGGCGATCGCAAGTCTTGGACCCTAGGTCGTGGCAAGGCAAGTATGATTCACCTTGCAGATCGCTGTGTTTCCCGCTGCCATGCCCGCATTGATGTGATGCAGACTCACCACTGTTATTTCGTCAATCTCAGCAAAGCCAATGGCTCTCGGATAAATGGAGAGTTAGTGAGTGACCCCACATTGCTTAAGCATGGTGATCATATTCAGGTCGGTAAGACTGAATTCATTTTTCAGCATAATTCCCTGATGCCTCCGAGCATGGGTGCCCCTAGCCCTCGGCCACAGAAGCCGGTTTTGATGTTGCAGGCTTCATCGATTCAAGGCAAGATTTGGCAGGAAATTCTGTTGTCTCAGGGCATTTCTACGCTGTGGGGGAACCCGGGTGTGAGTCTGCACCAGATTGTGGAGCGTAATGCTATGAATCACACTTTGCCGAAGGTGTTGCTCATCGATATTGCGGCCCATCGTAATCATTTTATGGCCTTCTGTCGGTGGAGCACGCATCAGTATCCCCAGATGGACATTGTATTTTTTGACCGTAAGCAGCCCGTTCCAGAGGCTCTGGAATTTCCAGCCCGGGCACATCAAGTTTTGGCTTTTCCGGAAAATCGTCTGGTTCACTCTTTTGAACAACTGATCACCCAAACCCAGGCTTTTCTCCAGATTTATGGTGCTCAATCCTCACTGAATACCCTCAAGTTGCAGGCCACTCTGATGGATCTAGATCAAATGATCCACCAAATGCCTGCTTTCAATACGCTCTTACCAGAGAGCGAATGGGCCTTGGAGGACGAAGATGTCACTGCGTTGATGACTTCTAAACAAAGCTTGCTTTTGAATTCTCACTAAGGTTTAACCAATCGAGATAGACTTTGATGAAAATCTTCTCGGTGCCTTGATTATGAATACACCGGCCCATGTTGTTATTAATCTGCTGTGCTTGGGACGGTCCGGTCAATCACTCAAGCCAATCGTGTTGGGGGCACTGATGCCTGATGCGCCGATGGTGGTTTTCTATGCTGTCGAAAAGTTGCGGGGGACTGCTGAGGGCATTATTTGGGGCCAGTCCTACTATCAGCCGCATTGGCAGAATTTTATTGATTTTTTCAACTCAATTCCTTTGATTTTGGTAGGACTTGCGATCGCAACCACAATCGGTTCAACTGCGGGTATCGCTTTACTGGCCAGTATGCTGCTTCATGTTCTTGAAGATTTGCCCGTGCATCATGATGATGCCCACCGCCACTTCTATCCGCTGTCGAATTGGCGCTTTGAGAGTCCCGTCTCCTACTGGGATGTCGATCACTATGGTGGAATTGTCTCAATGCTAGAGATTCTAGTGGTTTTGGCTGGCTGTATTTTTCTTTGGCGCATCTACAGAACACGGGGAGCAAGATTCCTGTTGGGTTCGATTGGCCTGCTCTACGCGAGCTACTTTATTTTTGCCTTTTCAGTTTGGACATAATTCGATCCGTGAGCAGTTTCATTTCAGGAAGCTTGAGCTGCCAGATAAATACGATAAAGAGCAGCCCAGCTAAAGAACCCGCCACCACCATTTCACCGACGTGGGTCCAGAAGCCATCCGTGGGAACGATGCGCTCGAAACCTTGAGCAATAAACCAGGCAATGAAGCCCGTACCGATACTGCTAACCGCGAGTCCCAATATGGGGGTGAGAATCCCTCGCCAGGGCAGTCCACCAAGGCGGTGATTTAAAACACCCATTAACACCGACATCGAAATGATATTGACGCTCACGGTGGCCATGGCCAAGCCCCTGGCACCAAAGAACTCCGTGAAGGTGAAGCAAAATAAGGCATTGAGGCCCAAGCTCAGCATCGTCATTTTGAGCGGAGTTTGACCATCCCCGAGGCCATAGAAGACCCGAACCAAGACATCTCGGCCGAGATAAAAGAACATGCCGATGCCATAGACCAGCAAGAGAGAGGCGACCAGGCTGGAGGCCTCTTGGTCAAATTTGCCTCGTTCGTAAATCAAGCGCACAATGGGCAGTGCCAATGCTGACATCAATGCTCCAATCGGCATCATTGTGATGGAGGTCAGCACTAGACTTTGTCGCACTCGATCCTTCAGCTCTGTCCAATTTTCAGGCGCTGCCAATTTAGCAAAAATAGGCATGTAGGGTACCAAGATGACGTTGGAGATTACCCCCAAGGGCATCAGAAATAAAAGCTGGGCAAAGCGTAGAGCTGAGGCAGCACCCACCGGCAATCGGGACGCAAAGGTAATGCTGATGTAGAGGCTAAAGAACAGCATCCCGGATGAGAGGGTGGCTGGCCCCATAATTTTGTAGAGTTCTCGTACCCCAGGGTGGTTAAAGGTAAACCGCAGACGTGGGGTTCCCATTCCTGCTTTCCAGGCGGCGGGAATCTGAGCAAACCATTGGAGAAAACCCCCTGCTAAGGTGCCCCAGGCCAGGACGACGGGACCAAACTGATCGGCGAAGAACACCGCACCGATAATCACGGTAATGCTGGAGAGGAGGGGGCTGATGGAGGGTAACCAATACTGATCAGACGCATTAAGGGTGCCAAAGCCAATGCCAATCAACCCTGAAAGAACCCCCATTGGGGCCATAATGCGAAACTGCTCGACGGCAATCGCATGGACTTCGGAGGGCGCACCGGGGGCAACGATGGTAATGATCGGATCGGCAAACACGATCATCAGAGCGGCCAGGAGGAGCAATAGTCCCCCCACCAGCGTATTGATGGTTTCAACTAGTTGCGCTGCTTCTTCTTTGGGCCGCTTGGCTAGGACGCTAATGATGGAGCTATGGAAGGGACCATTGATGCCCCCCAACAAAATAAATAGAAAGCCTGGAATAAGGTAGGCATAGTTGTAGGCATCAACCTCGGCACCTGCCCCGAACTGCGCAGCAATGGC
>CALFCG010000229.1 GCA_937951315.1 uncultured cyanobacterium | reverse complement strand
CCACAGCTACCGGACTGACAACTGCTTTCAATGGCCACTCCAGCTTCTTCCGCCAACTCAAGGATGGTTTGGCTGTCATCGCCTTCAATAGTTTGACCCGCAATACAAACGACGACAGGCTTCGGGAGAGAAACAGGTTCGGGGGGGGCAGGGGCAATAGGCTCAGCCACTAGAGACAGAACTGGGGGGGTGGGCAAGTCAGACGATATTGTCAGCCCTGCTGTTCGTTGGCGATGCAAGCGGCCTACCTCTGACGTCTCTGCTTGCCTAGAATCTCGGGGCTGGGCACTAAAGTTCTCGATGAGAATCTCTTGCAGTACGTTTTTGAGATCATCACAGGGCACACTTTTCTGCACACATTCACCGAGCTTGGCATCCTTGCCAACAGTTCCCCCCATGTATATGTTGACGCCTTCAACCGTTTTGCCATCTTTCCGGGCTTTGGTTCCCATGAGACCAATATCTGCCACCTGAGGTTGACCACAGGAATTGGGGCAACCAGTCCAGTGCATACGGACCGGCTTGGGTAACACAAGTTCGTTATCTAGCTCATCGGCTAATGCCACGGCCCGATTTTTAGTTTCAATTAAAGCAAACTTACAAAATTGACTCCCCGTGCAGGAGACTGCGGCCCGCGCCAACGGCTTGGGATCAACAGGGAAAATATCGAGCAGCGGTTCCTGCAAAAAGGCATCTAAACGAGAGTCCGGAAGATTGGGAATAAGAATGTTCTGCTCAACAGTGAGTCGGATTTCACCACTACCATAGACATCTGCTAAGCGAGCAAGATCAAACATTTCAGCCGCATAGAGTCGACCGACAGGGACATGCAGTCCCACAAAATTCAGTCCAGGCTGCTTTTGGGCATGGACCCCAACATGGTCACGCTTATCCCACATAATTTCGTCTTTGGGCGCTGCCGTTTCAAGTGCGCGGCCAAGATGTTCTTCAATGGCAGCCCGAAACTTAGCTAGCCCCCAGTCTTCAATCAGCCACATGAGGCGGGACTGATGACGCTTATCTCGCAAACCATGATCTCGAAAGATACTGAGAATCGCTTCACAGATAGCGACAACATCACAGGGGTCTACCCAAACGTTTAAAGCAATCGCAGGAGCGCAACGCTTAGCAGAGAAAAACCCACCCACAAGAACATTGAAACCTAAGTTCTGATTCTTATATGCAGGTACAAAAGCAATATCGTTAATCTCAGCATGGACAGAATTATCTCGACAGCCTGCGATCGCAATATTAAATTTCCGAGGCAGATTGGTGAATGCGAGGTTCCCCTTGCTGTTATTTGTAATCATGTCCTGGACCTTACGAACCAATCCACGAGTATCAATCAGCTCATCAGCATCTAAACCCGCAACAGGAGAACCAGTGATATTCCGAACGTTATCCATGCCGGACTGCACACTGGTTAACCCAGCATTTTCTAACCGTTGAAAGATATCAGGAATATCTTCTAGACGAACACCACGAAGTTGGAGGTTTTGGCGTGTAGTGATATCAACATTGCCATCGTCACCATAGCGCTGAACAATTTCAGCAAGAGTCCGCATTTGACTACTAACAATATATCCATGGGGCATTCGTAGCCGAAGCATGAATTTGCCTGGCGTAACAGGTCGAAAAAAGATACCTAACCACTTCAATCGCTGGGTCAGATCTATGTCGTCAATTGCCTCCCAGCCGACCTGAGAAAAGTGATCAAGCTCAGCCTGAACAGCCAGACCATCTTTTTCAAACTTGTAACGCTCAAACTTATTGAGCTTCTCTGGCAAATGAATAGTCGTAGACAATGCTTTGTACTCCTAAAGGATTAAAGACTCTACCCAACGACTCAGGATAATGAAGAAGCAGAACAGAGATAAAAACTATCTAAAATTCATAGGAACTATCGACAAATATGATTTTTTGTAGTTATCCATACAAAATGCCAATCGAGCATGCAGATTATGCAAATTTTCGTACATGCATTTAGTAACTACTGATACAAAAAAAGCACATACATGACAATCATGCATGTGCTTAATGCGTATAAAGAATAGAGAATTTACATGATCTTCCAAGATCACAAATCATTAATAATTGACCATCTCCACAGTCATAGGTCCCGTTCAAACTGTAGAAATCACTAATTTTGCAGAAGTCTATATACCCTCTGAAGACAAGCAGAGAGCAAACGAATTTACTACCTCAAATAAAATATCAATCGCATAGAGGAAGCGAGGATTAAGCAAGGCAAACGTTTAGCCAAGAATACTTACCGATTCTGTGACTGATTGCAGATTCCCGTAGTCATATAGAAGCTATTTGCTCAAAACCTAGAAATTTAGTGAAAATTTCTAGAATCCGCTATGCTCTCAAATGCCTTCTCACAGAGTGTTTCATACATAAAGCAAGACAATCAGAGTAAGGCCCACCACATTTAAAGCAGCATAGCCAAATTCAATACAAAAGAGTTTGAGAGGCAGAAGAATCCAACAGAATTGAATTGCAAGATTTTTGAAATTCCCTAGCAATCAATATGAAAGGCTTTTACGCACGCTCATGCACCCCTGTCCATCTATAGAATCCAAAAGATAAATCCATACATCTGGATGAAAGCTCGTCAGGAGGGAAGAACCTCTAACTTGCGAACTAAAGGATCGAATAATCAATATCTATATATACAAGTCATTAGAAAAAAGAAATACGGCTCTGTATTTTCGCATCATTCAAGACTTGCAAAAAATCAATTAACCTGACTAACAGTTAGTGGGTCAGCGAATTGGTCTACCAAAGATACAGGTAATCCATTGTTATGAGAGATCACGCCATGACTGATACCCGCTATCAGTCCTAATATTCCTGACAGAACAATAGTTTCAAAGTTGTTCATTTAATTATTTTAATGTTGCTATTATTATCTTGGCAGTTTATTCAATGCCATTCTGTCAAATCCCTTACTCTTTTCAAGACAGACATCAATTAAATCCTAAAAACGCATTCAAATTATGCAATAAATGCATTTAGCTTGCATCTGAAATATGCCCCATTCTCCATGGAAGCTACTTACAGCTCAACAGAGCAAAAATCACAATACAAAACGTAAAGAGTATCGTTTTATACGGTTTATCTGCAATACTGTACACAATGAACATTTTGGAAGTAGCTTTATGAGTTATCAGACATCAAAAAGCGTTTCACAGAGTATTCCTGGAGACCTCGTTATTGTGGCTTCCTTAGCTGCAGCACTCTCTTTATTTGTGGCTGGTTACACTACGACTCGAGCAACAATAGGGCAAGTCTCTACTCAAGCAACGACAACTGGCACAAAAGAAGCCCAAGTCAATGTCGTTGGCCATGAAGGAACGCTTTGGGAAGCTGTTAGTCAACCTGCGAAGTAAAAATCTAGTCCATGCCATTGCTTGTAGCAGGTAGACTGACCATCTATCTACAGCACCCTGTCGCCTCACGTGAAGATGGCAACAGAGCAGGCTGACAAACAACTACCAGGAAGACCATTTTTTGATTGGTAGGGTAGATACAGTTCTCCTGCCATGCTCACGCCACTTAACAGTGGATGCTTCTCAGATAGATTTTGGCGGCTGAGTGCCAGCGCCCCTAGATCCTAGATGCTCATGTGGTTCAGCTTGCACCGCATGAGCTAAAGTTACCTACTTAGATTTTTACCTAGACGTACCTGGGAAAGATTGCAATTCCATTACCTAGAAACGTTCGTCAAAGGTTACAGCCACTCAGCAAAGCCGCAGCTTAATAAATGCTGTCTAGTTATTTTTGGAGCTGTCGTGCTTCATCAAGCTGTTCACTTAGACAGTTACACGCCTCCGACATATAGCGTTCAGTGATTTCGTGTGGCAAGATCTGGGAGGAGCAAAACATTCATCACAAGCTCTCCTATCAATACTCCTGACCTCAATACTGCAAATTGCTACATATTGC
Organism: uncultured cyanobacterium; assembly: GCA_937951315.1. Classification (GTDB taxonomy): domain Bacteria; phylum Cyanobacteriota; class Cyanobacteriia; order Thermosynechococcales; family Thermosynechococcaceae; genus RCC1774. The sequence goes on along the minus strand of CALFCG010000229.1, from coordinate 10,991 downwards.
TCCTGAGGCCAGGCGTTCATATGACTTCTTAGCAGCAAGCTCGGGACAGATATTCGCACAGATACTTTGCGTCAATATCATGGGTGGTATGAACTTTGATATGGCGACGCAGCTTCCCTTTACCTTCAAGAACTTGGTAAGGATCTTCTAGATCGCAGCCTCGACTAAATTCAAGGGAGACATGCTCTGTATAAGCAAAGACTCCGCAAAATTGCTCTGCTCCTGAAAACATAAAGCCTCCATACTTAACGCACTCCGATGCATGGGGTGCAACAGAATAGATACATTGTCTAACCGCTTGGACTAATTCGTACCGTACCGGATCTGTCAAAGACAGATCTGTTAGAAGCTGCTCGACGGGTTCATTACTCATATCATCACCTCAGCAAAAGACTTCGCGACTGATTAAAAAGCCATTGCAGCCACTTGTTTCTCAATCTCCTCCATCGGCACCTGTTTCACCTGAGTTGAGAATGTCCAGCTATATCCAAAGGGATCACTCACAACCGCCGTGCGATCCCCCCAGAACATATCCTCAGGTTCAGAGACGCTGACAATCCCGCCAGCAACCGCATGGTTGTATGACACATCAACATCAGGAACATACAAATAGAATGCGACAGATGCATTACCTTCCGGCGCTCTTCGGGGTGAACCTTCAAATTCATCATTCATAAATATCTTGGAATCCCCAATGGAAGCTGAAGCATGCACGACACAGCCCTGTGGTGATTCGAGCACGCCATCAACAACCAAATTCAGAGTGCGCTGATAAAACTCAAGAGCCACCTTTGTATCTTTGAAAGTGGCATTGGCCGTCAACGTATGAAATCCATCTGGTTTGTAAGTCATCGCCCCTTACCTCATACATAGTATTCATGTACTATACATTAACGATCTACTGTAAGGTGCCTCTGTGCTCTAGATGACATGAAAGGTTAAAAAACAGACCTATCCACGATCAGTATCAAAAGTAGTTTCTGAAGCGAGGACGGAGGACAAACGTCATGGGAGAGCGAAGCAAATCGATGGCAAACAGCCTAGATGGCAAACAACGGTGTTTTGGGAATAAGCCCGGTCAAAAATTCTACGCAGACTACCATGACCACGAGTGGGGCATTCCTGTTCACGAGGAACACAAACTGTTTGAAATGCTCACTCTTGAGGGCGCGCAAGCAGGATTGAGTTGGGAGACAATTTTGAAAAAGCGGGATGGGTATCGTCTTGCCTTTCATCAGTTCGACCCCGCTGCAGTCGCGACCATGACCGACGAAGCGTTAGAAGCATTACGAGACAACCCAAGTATTGTCCGCAATCGCTTAAAAATCTATTCCGCTCGAAAAAATGCGAGGGTCTTTCTGGAAATCCAAACAGAGTTTGGCTCTTTCGATGCCTATCTCTGGGGGTTTGTGAACGGTCAGCCCATGATTGGCCATTGGCAAACTTTTGAAGCCGTACCTGTGACAACCCCAGAAAGCGATGCTTTATCTAAGGATCTGAAAAAGCGAGGCATGTCATTTGTCGGTTCCACTATTATCTATGCCTATATGCAAGCAATTGGCATGGTCAACGATCACTTAGTTGAATGCTGGTGTTACTCACAGCAAGAGCCCGAATAAAACCTTTACCCAGTAGAAAAGGGGGCGAGGTCATCTGTGCAGACCATTCTTAAATCTACGCTTCGGTAAAAAAGCACACCTGAATCACAACAGAAAACAGCACCTTCAAATCAATGAAGGTGCTGCGCAAACCTTGCCGACACAGAGAGAACCCAATCTAGTCATTGACGATGTGGTAAGCACCGTGCGAACCACGTTGCTCCAACTTCGGGAAACCTTTGTATTCACGGGTAGGACCACCCACACCTTCTTGAGTCACAAGCTTCTGAGCACCATGATTACCTCTGACAAAAATCGTCGAGCGACGACTAGAAGCTTGAGGTTCAGCTTTTACTTCAGGCTTTTGAGACTGTACTTTTTGAGTCTGCACAATCCGGCTGGCTCCATGACGACCTCGCTCAACCTCAAAAGCCTGAGCCGAAGGCGTCGTCACATTCAGTACACTGCCCAGTGCTAAAACACTAGGAACAACAGCAAGAGCACCAAAAACTACTTTGTTAGACATATCAACCGTCTCCTAGTGATGAGTGATACAGTCCAAGCAAATTGGGTATCACTGCTTACAGCTTCTAGAATGACACCCCCATCTGAGTCAAACCTAAACCGGAAATAGAAGACGGCTGAATGCCATCTGAGAACTTACTGAGGCGGCAAGGCATTGGTTCATCAGACAGGAGAAAGAGGTCCACAAGTCAAAAGGCGAGACCGAACCCAAAGAAAGTCTTCGCCCCCAAACCCCGACGAGAGATAGACTTTGAGTCAAATTTTTGTATCACACATGAATTATTTGTAAATAAAACTTGCCATATTCGTTACAAATTGTTACATTAAGTACATAAAGCGTTACATAAAAGGTTTCAATTATGACTTCTGCTACTGCTCAACAATATTCTGTTCCTAATGCACTCATCCCCGCTGAAGCGGCGGCAAGATTCAGGCGCTCTATGGGGTTCCCACAACCTAAAGTTAATGGCGCCACTGTTGACCAAGAGGGACTAGCCAATAACTACGCAGTCAGTCCTAAGCGCTCTATTGCTGAAAACACACCTGTCACACAGCGCGCATGGCAAGCGGTGGCTTTCGCAGTTGCCACTTGGATTCCTGTGACTGTTGCGCTTCTAGTTAGCTAAAAAACACGACTCTTAATGCGAGAATTACTGCATAACCCTAAAGGGTTATAAGTAACGCGACTGAATCCTTCAAAGGATTCAGAAAGCTCCCCTCTTCCATACAAATCGTATGGAAGGGGGGTTCCTCTATGGAAGTCGAAGGAAGTCAGATATCTGTTGACATTACCCTTAACCTTGTTCAAGGGTTGTTGATGATTGGGGCTCGGACTGAGTTTGAAACACCTAACAATTTCAAGTACTGTGCAGCACCCCTATCGGTAATGAAACAGCAAAGCAAGTCCTTCCTGGGCTTGATTCGACAATCAGGCTCCCGCTATGACGATTTTCGATAATCCGGCGCACGACATCTAACCCAAGACCAGACCCTTTCCCCATAGGCTTCGTCGTAAAGAAGGGTTCCAAAATTCGATTTTTCATCTCTGCTGGAATGCCTAGGCCATTATCTTCAATTTCTACCCACAGACAGTCGCTTTTCTGGCAGGTACGAATCAGAATCTGCGGCTGGGCATCATCGGGAGTGCCTTCATTCAGGGCATCAATGGCATTATCAATCAAGTTGGTCCACACTTGATTCAGTTCACTGCCATAGGCCATCACGGCTGGTAACTCTTGAGCGTAGTGGCGTTCGATCTTGATACCATGCTTGAGTTTGAAGGCAAACAGACGCAGGGTATCTTCAATGCCATCATGGATATTGATCTTCTGTTGAGCAGCCCGATCCATGTATGAATAAGACTTCATGGACTGAACAAGGGTAGAAATGCGTTCTGCCCCCTCTAGACCATTGGCAATCATACCCATGACATCGAAGGACAAGGCTAACCAACGGAGCCCCATATCCCGGAGTTCTGTGGAATCGTCCCGCCATCGCTCCATCAGCTGATCTAACACTGCAGGTTCGACCTCACCTGCAGCTAAGGGTGCAGCCAGTTTCCAGGCCCCATCTACGCCATAGTCTTCAAGCCAATCTGTGAGGGTGTCTTCGCGATCACTCTGAGCCAGCGGATCGTTTTTCGGATTGGCAATGGCTTCAAATCCAAGATCGCGGAGTTCCAGCCACTGATCAGTATGAGCTTCGTCGACTTGCTGCTGACCGTAGACAAGATTCATGCGCTGGAGTTCGAGCATGGCAGGTTTCACATCTTTGAGAACCCTGACGAGGGCGGCAGCAGGATTATTCAGTTCATGGGCCAAACCTGCCGAGAGTGTTCCTAGCGCAGCCATCTTTTCCCGATTTTGAATGAAAGACTCTAAGCCACGCTGACGCTTACCCACAATGCGGAATATCTCTTTTTCAAATCCACGGCAACTATGCAAAATCTCTAAGAAATCGGTGCAGTTGAGACGATAAAGGTCCGTCTCACAATCGGCAGTGAGCGTAATGGGCACAACATCTTCAGTTAAAACCTGTATTTCACCAAAATAAGAGGGACTTTGGTGACGCCCAACGGGCATATCAGTACCGTTACTGCGACGGCTGATCGTGATCTGTCCGCTGAGTTGGATAAAAAAACCTTTGGCAGGTTCGCCTTCACGCACCAAAACGTCACCCGATGAAAGCTGTATATGTTGGGTGCGATCGCAAATCCAGTCCAGTCGCTCAGGGGGAAGAGACCGAAAGGCTTTCATCTGTAATAAAGATTCTGCGCAAAGCATTCTTCAGACCTCTAATTCAGAATTGCAGCAACCACAAGATCATGGAAAATCCTTGACACCATTGATATTGATGCCGTTTCAAGACCGGTCTATCAACGGGTCACAAAATCAAAGCTTGCTCCTTAGACATTGGCCAAATGTCGATGTACAAACTGTACACAGATCGATCCTTCACCGACACCTGAAGCGACCCGCTTCACGGAGCCATGGCGAACATCACCCACTGCAAAAATGCCGGGAATGTTGGTTTCGAGTAAGAAGCGATCGCGGTCCAATGGCCAAGCCCTATCCTGGGGCACATCGGGTCCGGTACAGACAAAGCCCCGCTCATCTCGCTCTACGATATCTGCCAGCCATTCAGTACTGGGGGTTGCACCAATGAAAATAAATAGAGAATTCGTCGCGAGCGTCTTCACCTCACCTGACTGCGAATCTTTGACCAACAGAGTCTCTAACTTGTCTTCACCCTGGGCCTCAACAACACTATGGAACGGCAAAACCTCAATATTATCGGTGCCGTCAATCTGATCGATTAGGTATTGAGACATACTCTTGGTCAAGGACTCCCCCCGTACCAAGATGTGAACCTTGCGCGCATATTTAGCAAAATACATCGCCGCTTGCCCCGCGGAATTAGCACCGCCAACAAGATAGACATCTTCGTTTTCACAGGCTGTAGCTTCCGTCTGCGCTGCGCCGTAGTAGATGCCTGCTCCGGTAAATTGCTCAACCCCAGGTACGGTGAGCCTGCGCCAAGCTACCCCCATCGACAAAATCAACGCATGGCAGCTAATCTCGCTACCATCCGACAGGGTGATAATCCGATAGTTTTCTTCCAAACGAATCGATTTTGCTTCTTGAGGGCTCAAGATCTCCACGCCAAAGCGCTTGGCTTGGGTAACGGCTCTTCGTGCCAAGTCAGCACCGCTCAATCCCACCGGAAAACCCAAGTAATTTTCGATGCGAGAGCTCGTCCCCGCCTGTCCACCAGGCGCTTCTCGCTCAATCATCACCGTGCGGAGACCTTCTGAAGCACCGTATACAGCGGCTGCTAAACCAGCAGGACCACCGCCCACAATAACTAAATCATAGAAGGGATTTTCGGCCTCCGTTTGCATTCCGACCTGCTGAGCAAGCTGTGTCGTCGTTGGTTTGACCAGTTTTTCCCCATCCGGAAGCAAGACCAGTGGCAGGCAAGGGTTATCTTTCTCACCGGCATAGGTCACGAGTTGCTGGGCTTCCTGGTTCTTTTCAATATCAAGCCAGCGATAAGGAATCTGATTGCGGGCTAAAAAATCTCGCAACGCATGGGAATTAGGAGACCAGCGATCGCTAATCACTTTCACCCCTTTAAACTCAGGCTTAAAGGTTGCCTGCCAATCATTGAGCAGATCATCAAGTACCGGGTACAGCTTTTCCTCAGGCGGATCCCAGGGCTTGAGCAGGTAGTAGTCGAGCTGTGCTTGATTAATAGAGTCGATGGCGGCATTCGTATCTGCATAGGCTGTAAGGAGCGCTCGCTTGGCCTTGGGAAAAAGTACACTGGCCTGTGCGAGAAATTCGACACCGCTCATTTCGGGCATCCGCTGATCAACCAGGAAGAGCGCAACGGTATCACCCCGCAATTTGAGCTGCTGAATGACATCTAAGGCTGTTTTACCAGAGTCTGCACGCGTGAGACGAAAGCGATCGCCGTATTGTTTGCGCAGATCACGGGCAATAGCCTGCAATACGGCTGGATCATCATCCACAACAATAATTGCGGGCTTTGAATTCGTCTTTTCAAGCATTATCAGCTCTTTCCTGAGGTTGGTATTCGATATGACTCATTACACCGTCCTTAAACGCTACCCTCTCTTAGGGAAGAGGCGTGTTTACCTTGATACATGTCCCGCCCTTCAAGGGTAATGCCGAGGGCTGCTATGAATGAAATCGCAGCGATGGTGAAGGGGATTGGGGATTGCGATCGCAATTCCCAAGCCCCTTCAACGAGGGGGAGCCTAGAATCCCATGTAGCAGCGACCTTGGGGTCGTGCCGACGATGAAGCCGTAAATGAAGTCAATATCCTTTGAGGATTTTTCTTACTGACGTTCTGTAATTCTTGACAGGCCAGACTTCTCATTCCTATCAGAACAAGACTATGCGGGGTATTGCGCTTGCTTAGATCAATGCTCCGATTGGTTTCTAGCCAACGATCCGAGGTGTTGATGCGACCGACTCTTCTGAGTTTTGAAAAGCCTATGATGCAAAGTCTCATGAGTGTTTACAAAGTGGAACGTGGCTCACTCAAGGTAGCAATCTTTGGAGAGATTAGGCATGACCACAAGCTCACGTTCAGGAAATTCAATAGTGCAAACCAGTTTGCCAATAACTATGCTGAGAACCACCTTCTCCTTTTAAGAGACTCAAGACAACAAATCTCACAGTTACTGATGCCTCCTTTATGGGGGCATTGTTTTATTGCCAACCCCTCATGAGCAAGCTATGCTACGTGAGAATTATACAAGCAAGTCCAGAAACATCTCAGGGCAGCAACCGTCTAACGGTAGATGCATCATTAAAATGGGCCGAATCGTTCCAGGCTAAACACAGAGTTCAGACTGGAACAACTGATGAAGTTATTGGACACATGAGTCTAGATAAGCGGCCTTGGTTCGTCGATGTCAGCAATGTAGGAGAATTTTTCTATGTGTGTTGGATGTTATGCCATGTCGGTAATGACCTTTGTTTCACCCGTCAATGAAGCCCCCCAACCCGTCAACGTACCGGCGCTGAGCCAGCCAGCGAATCAAACCCAGGCTCAGGAGACATTCACGCCATCGGAGGTACGAGCTTCAATTGACTCTGTTCTCCGACGGCTACCGCCAACCGCCAATGCTCAGCCTCTCCGCAATGCCTTTAGTCGCATGCAAGCGCAACTAGTGGGTGTCAATGACCAGCAAGAAGTTTACGCGATCGTGAACGATCATATGCTGTCGCTTTCGGATCAAGTGCTCTCAGCACCCAATCCCGTAGAGTTACTCCAACTACTCCAAGACTTAGAAGAAGAGCCATCTCAGCCTCAGGCATCTATCTTACTTAATTCCCAAGGCAGCCAGTGGGGATGGCTGTCCTAGCAGATGAAAGTGTTCACCTTAGGACGTCCTGCCGACGACGGTACAGCAGGGGCTGCAAACATTAAACGATGATTATTATCATCGTTTAATGTCTCTTTGCCACAGTAGAGCCATTCTCTTGATAGGTAGCTTCAGAAGCGCATTTTGGAAGAGAAACTCCCCCCATCAACGAAGCATTCTTCAGGTGCTGTTTGCCGCCCCCAAGGGTTTTCTGCGCAAGCGCTGCACCAACTAATTGCAAAAAAAGCAGGAGGGCGTGGAATTGGCGACGGTCTACCGCGCTCTCAAAGTGCTTCAGCAGCAGGGAAAAGTTCAAGCACGTTCTTATAGCAAATGGTGAGTCTGTCTACAGTTTCACCTCGGCACACCGACATCATTTGACCTGCGTGAACTGTGGTTGTTCCATGCCACTGTCTGATTGTCCTGTTCATGAATTAGAACAAGAACTTTCGCACTCTGAAAAATGCAAGATCTTCTATCACACGTTGGAATTGTTCGGCCTCTGCCAGAACTGCTCTAAAGTGGGGCTCCCAGACTGAACAAGAGGGTCCTAGTCAAGTCTCAAGAGCTTGTTTACTCTATTAGTTCATTGACTCACTCAGTCCTACCAGAGTTAGCGGTGGGTTTGATACTAACGGTCGTTTTTGCCCGGTCAGCCGGGAAGGTGTTGTCGCAATCATGGCACCAGATACAACAAGCCTAATGGGCAACGGGAGCGAAAAAACAAACCCTTTTTATGCAGCTATGCTGAGAGCATTTAAAACGATAGGCAGCCATGGAGAGTAACCTTGGCTGCCTTGGTTGGTGTTCATGTAAGGTACATAATGCTCCTCTGGCTTGTACCGACAGAGGAGCATTATGCTTCATACCGATTGAACTGGATTAGTCCACACTGAAAGGTAGTGATGAATGGTGCAGATTAATCTTTAAGTCGCCATTTTCATCTTTAACATAACCAAAGCTAAACTCTACTTTTATTTCTTCACCATCTTCTTTCGTAAAGAAGTAATTTCCCATCGCTAAGGCTGAGTCTTCATCGACGATGATACCTTCGTTCTCCCAGCGCACTTGAACGTATGGTGCAAGGGCAAATCCCTTATCTTCTTCTAAGTCTTGACCAATGAAATAAGATAAGGCTTCTTGTTCTGTTCCTCGGAATTGGTCGTCAGATGCGAGGGTTGGTTTGAACAGCACAGAACCAAGATCAAACCCATAAAATTCATCAATATGGGCGATAGCTGCTTGTCTAGGGTCTTCAGCTTTGCCTATTTCTACAATGCCGTTGCCCCAGGCGACTTGCGCTGCCTCAACTTCTTCAGTGGTGATGGTCGAAGCGTAAGCGTTGGCAGGGATAAGGACACTAGCCAATGCGAGAGTTAATGCTTGTTTCTTCACTTTTATCTCCCAAAAAAATGACAAGCCTGTACTGAGTGTTCAGACAGACTTTAAAGCGTATGAATTTATTCCATTTTATAAGGTTTAATGAATTTTTTATATTTAATCCATCGGGCAATCGCTAAGAAAGTGCTTTGTCGTTCTCAAACCTATTGCCGTGGTTGCAGATGGTAGGGTTGCGATCGCAATCCCCTGCCCAATGAGTAGCGCATCTGGGCACTGTGTTTTTCGTCGTAACGATGCACTTAATGACTCACTGTTCGCGCTAGAGTGGCTTTGGTCAAGGCCGGGACGATGCGATCACACGCCATCCGCCCCCCATGCAAATTCCGAGCCACCGGCCCCACCTGAAGTGCCGCCCATGGTCCCATCAAAAATAGATCACAACCGGGCCAACGCAGATGCTCATCCAGCACCGGTAACCCATTAACAAGCTGATTTGGATACTGCGTCAACACTTCTCCCATCAATGGATGGGCCGAAATATCTGTTTCAGTACCAGTGGCCAACCAGATCCGATCCATGGGCTGATGTGCCAGACACTCATGAACATCCGATTGACGACATTCCACCTGCCACGTTTCGCCTTGCCAAGTCGCACGAGACACCTGACAGTTCTCGTAGAACGCGACTTGGCCAGACCGAGACAATCGCCTTAACTGACTCAGCAATTCCGGGGCGATGGAGACACCATTGCGAGCCTTTTGAATCATTTGCAAGCGTACTTGCCAATCTGACTCCGCCTGAAAGCCTTTCAAATACTTAGGCCCTAACCAACCAGGCTCAGCATCAAAGAGTTTTTCGTTCAACGTCCGGCGGGCCATCATCAACACCCTGGCCCCGCGCTTAACGGCCCCCAATGCAAGATGAGCACTGGATTGACCACTGCCAATAATCAACACTGTTTCACCCGCCAGATTAGGCAACTGGGGTAAAGCAATCTCTTGGGCATGACACAATCGATCAGACCTATGAGCATTGACCTGGGTGACCCAACGAGGAAACTGAGCCGATCCTCCACCTGTCGCGATTACAACCCGTCGCGCTTCTACCTGCTGACTATTGTCGAGCCGTAGTCGAAACCTCGTTGACCGTAGTGGCGAGAGCTGAACGATCTGAGCTGCTTTGACCAGATCGCGCAACTGCCACCGATCAATCACCGTCTCGCAAAAATCGTGAAACAACTGTGTCCCCGGACGATTGTAGGGTAGGTGCAGCTCAGCCTGACGACGGTCGGCAAAGTTGAAAAGGGTTTGCTTTGGATCAGGATGATGAACACCGGGCGATCGTAAATAGGGAATTTCCTGGGCCGCAAACTGTCGTCGCCACTGGGCCATCCAGGTACCGCTGGGGTCAAATACTTGAATACGCGAACGCAAAGATGGCTTTTTCTGGAGCAAATGAGTGACTAACGTCAGGGCCTGGGGACCGGCCCCAATAATGGCAATGTCGATCCGATGGTTCACCGATGCTTCTCTGTCTAATTAATTCATCTATGATAATGATTATCATTTTATGAGGCCGTTCGATCAATTTGCAGAAAATAGGTTTATGTTTCCTTTCAAGGAGGTTGAAATGCCATCTACAACTCTTCGACAAGCCACTTATACTTTTCAATGGCAGGACCAAACCATCAACATTGCCACCGAAACCCTTGGCTCTGGTACTCCAGTCCTGCTGTTGCCTGCCTTGAGTACCGTTTCTACTCGGGCAGAACTCGCAACTATAGCTCACCACCTGGCAGCCCACTTTCGGGTTACGCTCATAGACTGGCCTGGTTTTGGAGATTCTGATCGCCCGCCCCTCGACTACCAACCTGATCTGTATCGCACCTTCCTCCAGGCATTTGTTGACGATACTTTTACGCAAGAAGTGGCTGTAGTCGCGGCAGGTCATGCAGCGGGGTATGCCCTAACGCTCCAGTCTTGGTCTCGGATTGTGCTAATTGCTCCTACCTGGCGCGGGCCGCTCGCGGTCATGGGTGCGTCTTCTTCCGTTCGTAAAGGCATTCGGGAGCTGGTGCAATCGCCCCTAATCGGTCAAGCCCTGTATGGTTTGAATACTCGACCCGGCT
>CALFCG010000228.1 GCA_937951315.1 uncultured cyanobacterium | reverse complement strand
GCTGTATTTGATCCTGATGTTGAGTTGTTCCAGAAGAATATCAGTCTTGAGATTGAGAAGCGCTACCAACTAAAGTTTTTGGAGATAGGTTCAGATCAAGACCATGTTCACTTTCTGGTTCAGTCAGTGCCGACTTACAGTGACACTAAGATAGTCAATATGATAAAAAGTCTGACTGCTCGTGAGATCTTCCGCGAGTGTCCTCACGGGAAGAAGCAGTTATGGGGTGTAGAATTTTGGTCAGATGGCTATTGTGCTAGCACTGTAGTTACGCATGGTGACGAAACTGTGATTGGTCAGCACGTCAAACATCAGGGTGAGGATTATCAAGCCTTACACAAGGATCACCAGCTATCGCTATTTTGATTCAATACCCCGTCAGCTTGCAGCGGGGTAGTTGATTTTTGTCTGCACAAAGATGGACATTACCCTCATGGAGAATTTCTTGGATTAAGTCCATCTTGAATTGGTTCTGAAGCGACAGCCCTTCAAACATCGCTTGAGGAGTGTCAGATATTCCAGAATCCTTATGGCGACTAATCTTAATGGTGTCATCCATACTTATGGCTACACGGTCTTTACCAAAATAGTGCATATCATTATTGAAGCAATGGTTTCTCAAACCCTATAAAGTGCACCTAATTGTTGAAAATACTGATCTCAACTTTTTGCTCTGTAAAGCTTAAATGTTTGCCTGGGCTGGATTTCAAGCATTGGTAATTGTGCGTCCAATGCTTGAAATCCCTCTAAGAATGTGCGCGAAATGATTTAATGGTCACTACTCACAACTAAGATTCCACTGCGTGTTGGCACCCCGACCAGTACCAGTATTAACGAATTGAGAACCGTTGTAGTGGATAAGGCGACCAGTGGTTTTATGTTGGATATGATAAAATCCTGGGCCTGCATTAATTAATTTCCACTGTGTGTTGCTACCCAAACCCGTCGCCGTATTTACGAACTGAGGAGTTTTGGTATTGTAGTGAAGCAGGCGACCTGTTGGTTCGTGTTGAATACGATAGTACCCAGACCCTGCATCAACCAATTTCCAACTAGTCTGACTATTCTCTTCAGTACTCGTTATTATTTTCTGAGAAGATTGCGGACTAAAAGCGAGCAAGCGGCCTGTCGATTTGTGTGAAAAACAAGCCTCCTTATTTGATGGGTCTTGATATGTAGGAGGAGTCGAACGAGGAGCAGAAGCAATAGTTTGAGATGGATTTTTAATTAAGCTTTGAACATATTGACGTCTTGCAGGAGGGTTGTTGATATTGAATAAAGGATTTCCACCATATTGGTGAACGGTCCAATGATACTTACTAATATGGCTAGAGACCTGATCCATCCATTGGCGACCACCATTACTAGGGTTGCTAGTGTTGCCATTCCATGCCAGATTATTCCCTTGAGAAAGACCCCATTCTCCAATGAATATTCGACTGCTATTGACACCATATTTGGATTGCCAATCAGTAATCCATTTCATTCTTTTATCTAAATTCTTTTCAGTTTCATAGGATCCTCCTGGCCATGTTCTACCACCAGCTCTATTTTGAATCCCTTGATGAGTAAAGCGACTGGGCCAATAAATATGACTTGAAAAATAAAGCTTGCTGTTCGCTGAAGACTTGTCACTGTTGGGTAGTTTACTCAAATAGAAACTTGGGCTTTTGACTGTGCCGTCCTTGAAATCATCTTCAAAAAACATGACGATGAGACGATGTTTTTTGTTGTTTTTCCTGACTTTATAAATCATGTCTTGGTAGACTAAATTAATGTCAGTCTGCGTATACCGGTCGGGAGTCCCCTCTTTTGCTCCTCTGTTTTTTCGCCAGGCCAATGCTGACGGTTCATTAATTAAGTCGATTCCCCAAACTTGAGCTTGGTATGGGCTCTTATCTAGATAGCCTGCTAGATCGGCAACTGCATCTGCCCATGCCTCACCATGACGGGCATCCTGCCAAAACTTTGAATCAGTCCTCAAGGTATAAATATTCGCAGTGGCAAACACTCGATGCGGATCAACAACTGCAACAAGGCCCGCCCGTTTAATCTCAAGAAGTTTCTGATTTAGTAAAGCGAAGTTTTGTTGATTGCGACGCCATGTAAAGGTTGACTCATCATAATCATAGAGAGGTGTAGGAGCAAAACTAAGCCGAACAAGACTTGCGCCATAGAATTGACGCATATCATTAAAATCATCTTGATCTAATTCATTGATCCTTACAGTATTAAATCCTCTTTCTAGAGCTGAAACTGGAGCTGTTTGCTGTAAAAATAAAAGACAAAAAATAGATAATAGAATACTAGACTTCTTCATTTTGTTGTGGCGATAATACGAACATATACTTGTCTTTCTTCTTGTGTAAAGACAAATATTTTTTGGTTCTATAGCAACTTAATTCTATTTGAGAGCATAGATATAGCCTGAAAACTTATCTGTCTATATCTTGTTTCTCACTACTTGCATCAGATTTCTCTATAAAAAGAATACCCAGTAATTGTCCGAATGCAACATCGATCTCCTTTATGTGGTGAGAAAATACTTCACTGGTTGTCTAATGCTTACATGATATACAAGTTGTACATACTTCTGAAATCGTTTTACTTCAGTCATACTCTATTTAGAAGTATCTATGGAATTTGAATGAATAAAGGGCTGTCTTGCCTTAAAGTTCTTGAAGGTTGGAAACGATGTCATTCTGCATCCCTATGCATTTAGTTATTCCTGCTCTAAATTCTGTGGTGCATTTATGCAGCTATGAGTTCAAATCCAATTGAAGTAGTTTCTAAATAACCGATTTGTCCCTTTTTACGCTGTTAGGATCTGCTAAACTCACTCATACTTTAGGAAGTCTTACCCTCTGCTGCCGGACAAGCTCAAGTTGTCGTACCAGTGTTGATTACAGTTTTACCAACCTAGTCGATAACCTATAGGGCTAAGTTGAGCACATCATGACTCAAGTTCCTGGCATCTGAATAGACTTAAGTGCTGAGCATCTATTCATTCTGAGAACGAGTTGTTCTGTTTTCCGATAAGGCAACTCAAGGTCTATCACCAGATATTGAACAACGTTATCGCTACTCAATACCTGACTTTCCCCTAGCAGGGTGCTCTTTTGATTTATTCAGATTTCTTGCTAAAGGGTTTGCTGATTGCCAGCGCTAGTCAATAACCCAATGTTTTCATGGTTTGATTGAAGATAGGTTGTAGCAATTGATGCAGACTAACTTTGTCTCTTGGTTGGTTCGGCGTCAACCTTTGACAAGCGTAGTTGATAAATCGTTTATCTGAGCTCAATTCACAAAAGTCTAAAAGTTGGGTAAGTGACGTCTGAGGCTGCGCCACCAATTCTTCGTAGTGCAGTTTGTACATGCAGTCTGGAAATTCTTGCAGGTAACGAAGACCTTCTTGCATTGAGATAATCCATTCTAAGGCTGCCATATCAATTGGATTCTCTAGCTCATCACGAACAGGTAAAAGTAGCTTGAACTGTTCATCTGTGCTGAGGACTTGATCCCAGAGTAACTTCCATTTTCGTTTGTCGGCACCCCACCAATCATGTTCCTCAGCATGAACCTCAACGCCTTTTTTCTGTGACCATCCTTCGATAGATTGACAGGTGTCCCAGCCGTTGCGAACTAAAAATAAAAATTTTGCATCTGGGAAGAGTTCTTTTACAAAAGGAATTCGAAAAACAAGCTCTGGATATTTATCCACAACTCTTTTTGAGGCTGTGGCCGTGAGGTATGCACCGTAGAGTTTATGAGAAGTTGCCCGGATACTCTCAGAAGCATCCTGCGCAGATAATCGATATTTTGCAAGCCCCCTACTATAGCTACCCACTAAATCCTCATCAGGGTAGATTGAGTGCCAGAGTGCCTTGGGTTCGTTCAGGAAACCTACCTCACGATGTATGGATAGAAGCGTCCCTAAAATCGTGGTACCGCTACGTCCAGTACCAATAATAAAGATTGGTTTATGAACTGTTCTAAGTTGAGGTAAGCGTTTCTCGAATGAAAAAAGTGCAGAGATGAGTGGATTAATCCATTGGCCTTTAGTTGTTAAAGGCCGGCCTTCAAACAAGACATAGCTCAAAAGCCGGACAAGCGTTTTTTGAGGACTAGTTCGAATATAAAGTGAATCAAGCTGAGCAACCATAGTTAAGAGAGTTCTGTGTTTAGTTTATATGACGGTTAAAAATGATGTATTTGCATATTGTGTTGTCAAAGCAGTGGGTAAATCTGACCAAAAGTGAATTGATAATCCTTCTCTTCAAGGTGTCATAAAAGAATGAATACTATATTGTCAGTCTAAACTTGATGGGTAATAACCTTCTCGCAGAAATCACAGAAAAACTCTGCCTTTACCTGTAGTCTTTAGTGTATTATTCAAATTCGCAACAATGCCAGCAAAGAGCCAAAAATAATAGCTGAAGGTTCTCAGCATAAATAGGCGTTCAACAAATGAATATAGAAAACTAATTAGGATGACAGAGCAAAAAATGGCTCCAATATATTGGTGCTCTTTTGTGATTTTTGTTTTTATCAATCTATATGATGTCCGATAAAGTTGTAAAAGGATACCCCAATATATAGAAAGGCCAATAATTCCATACGAGGCGAGTTGTGAAAACCAATACGGATCATAGAATACCGCTCTATCACGGTCTAATTTAATCACATTCACTGCTTGGTCCATATATGGGACCATTCTCGAAATGGTGGTTGGTAGATGAGGGCTAAACCCAAATATGCTTCCAGATTGAATGAGAGAGTCGAAAATAGTCGCAATGAACCATCCCCGAGCATTCAGGAAAAAATCATCCCAATATTCAGTCGAAAATATCCTCAGAAAGTATGAGGAGGCATCGGTTTGGACAGCAGATGATTCTTGAGTATCAAGACCAAAGTATGTAGTTAAGATAGGAACAATAAAGAGAATAACGATGCCTAATGAGATTCCTAGCCATATGTAGGTTCGTGCAAATCTTCTTCGTTTAAGATGACGGAACATGAGTGCGGGTACAAATGCAATGACTAATAAGGCTGCTCTTTTTTTAGAGGCAAATAAGCCAAAATATGAGAGGGCAATAAATGATGCATTGTATCCCCAGTGCTTGTTCCAGCTATTTTTATCTAGCAGATAAGCGATCAGCAAAGTGATCGAAATTAGTAAAAAACCTGCCAAAGTTGCGCTATCGGTGAAGCTTCCACAGCTTGACCCTTTCGTTAGAGCTTTGTCGCATGCTCCTTTTGCAAAAGCTACTTTGATGCTAGCAGGTATAAAAAACTGTAGCGATGCAAATATACCTTCAAATATACCAATATTTCTGAGAGTAGTTAAAAGTGAATCAATTTTATCACTAGGTACCTCGATATTGACGATAGTGTAGTAGATAGCAACGTATCGCCATGTCACGCGGAGATAATTTGTACTTCTTATGGGGTCGGCTTGGTTTGCAATTACTGAAATGATGCAGCAAAATATAAATGATATAAGTAAGGGATCTATGGGTGTTTTTTTGAGCGGTATTCCTTGCCTGAAATGTAGGAGAACTATTCGAAAAAGAATTGCATATATTAGTAATTCAGGAAGAATTCTTATCGCAGAAATTGCTGGATTAGGCAGCGGAAGCCAAATAGTAATTAGATCTTCAAAAGGGATATAAAATGCTATCCCAAATATGAAGTAAAGTATGACGTTGCTCTTCTCATGGAGTATTTTTTCGGAGAAGAGGACGGTGCGTAAATTTCTAGTTACCTGTAAGGACATATAAAGTAGGTGCTTTGTACCTTAATTGATAGATAAAGCCATCACTATCGTATTGGATGGGTGTAATACTATGAGTAGGATTGTTAGAAAAACGGGCAAGAAAATAGTTCCTGAGACAATGGTGATATTAGAACACTACCTTGATCATTATCTAAATCTATGAAAACTGTTGCATTCGTCAGCCATTACCTTGGGCCAAAACTTGGGATTGGTCAATACCTAGATCAACTACTTCCTCCTCTTGTTGAGATGTTAACTGAGCAGGGCGTAAACGTTAGGCTTGTTAGCTCACCCAATGCGGCAAGAATGACACCTGCACTTCAGGATATGAGCCATTTAGTTGATGTTCTACCCGTACTCGATTCGCCTCCTGGGCAGCGATGGGGTTGGTTCTTAACTCGTTTTTCTCAATACTGTAAATCTCGTGAAATTGACTTGGTGATTTGGCTCTCAAACCCCCTTGTTTTACCCTGGCATCCTACTTCTATTGCTGTTCTGCATGATGTGAATGAGTGGAAAACTCAGGAGAAATATGGTTCTCGCTTACGGACTATTTTGCGTTCTCTGATTTACCTTGATGCTTCTCTCCTATTTTCTATGCGAATTATTGCCGTAAGTCAGGCAACTGAACAGGATTTAAAGCATTTTCGACCCCAAAAAAGCTTGCAATCCAAAGTAAAGACCATTGTCAATGGTATGGATACCAGTCTTGTACATCTTCCGGCTGAAAAAATATCTCTCCCTGAATCGCCATTTTTACTATCTGTAGGACGTATTGATCCTGAGGCTAAGTCCCTTCCTGAAGCCGTTGCCCTTGTTCAAGCCTTGAGAGAAGTAAGTGGAGTTCCATGGGAACTTCACCTTGTTGGGGGAATGAATACTTCGACTCAGAATGAAGGACAGGCATTTTTATCATCGGTTAAAGATTTTGACTGGATCACATATCATGGCCATGTCAGTGATTCAGTCCTAGCACAGTGGTATCGGAATGCCACTGCAATTATATTCCTCTCAAATCAAGAAGGTTTTGGACTACCCATTGCGGAGGCGTTTTCTTTTGGCCGTTGGGTTATCGTAAGTCAACATAACCTCGCCGCTGTTGAAGCTGGTGGAAATGCAACCATCCCCATCAATCCAGATCTCTCTAGTCAAGCTGCTACCGAAGTTTTGAATTGTTTAAGTCATAACAAGGTTCCTCCTAAGCTTGATTCATATAACTCTTGGCGATCTGTTGCTAGCCGTTACAAGGATGAGATTCTCCAAACTTTGTCTTCTTTAGCTCACTAATCCTTTCCACTCTGCTGAAAGGCAAATAGAGTTGGGTTGATGTTCAATTCTTTCTTCGCTACCCAAACTTTTGCAATAGCCACGAAAATAAGGCTGGTAGATGTTGCCATCGCTGCGCCTTCTAAACCCCACGTGGGGATCCAAATCGCATTGAGCACTATATTTAAGCCAACTCCTATGCCTGCGATCAGGGCGCTTTGTGATTCGTGGCCCGTCATATTGAGTAAGATATTGCTTAAGCCAAATAGGGTGCCCACCAATTGTCCGACACAGAGAATCGTGAAAGAATTGCTACCTTGTTGAAACTCTTGACCGAACAGAGATAAGTACCAATAGCTAAGGCTAATCGCGATAACCACGACAGGACAAGAGATCAGAAAAATCGTCCGTGCACTTTTCGTCATAAGTCGTCGGAGTTCTTTTAAATTTCCTGCGGCATAAGTTTGAGCTACCTTCGGTGCAAGAACTCGTGCTACTGCCGCAGGGACAAAGGTCAAAATTTGTGCTCCTCGACTCACTGGCATGTATAGGCCTGCAACCTCTACTCCCTTGATAGATCCAAGCATCAGAATATCGACACGTGCGCTTAGGACGTAGATACTCCCGAGAAACATAAATGGAATTGCACTTTTAAGCCATGCTCGCAAATTATATTTAGGAGCAGAATGCAGGCTTAACGTTGGTTGTGAATCTCTGAGTAATTTGGTGCCGATGGCAAAACTAACAAACGTTGTGGCACTGTAGAACCCCATGACAAGTGGAGCGCTGACTCCACCGAAGACAAAGGCTGCCCCAATGGTTAGCAATATAAATAAAAGCGGATCAATAACAGTCTCGGGTAGAAAACCCAATGCTACTCGGCTAAGCCCATCCATGGCACCACGTCGCAGGTTTCGCAGAGAGGCAGGGGGGAGGCCAATCATTGCAACACTAAAGACCAAAAATAACGGCCAGTTAGTGCTTTGCCATGTGTGCCATGCAATTGCAACCGCAATTAAGCCCACACTGCTAGATACGCAAAATACAATCTGATCAGAGCGTCGTAATATTCCGCGCAAAAAACCCCAAGATTCTTTTTCCTGATAAAGCGCAACTTCACGAACTAGTAAGTTTTCTAGTCCCACTGTTGTAATCATGCTGAGTACAGATACCCAGTTGAATCCATAAACATACATGCCAAACTCAGAAATGCTGAGTAATCTTGCGAGCACAATGTTGGTGACGAATTTTAAGGCTGCAAAGGTGCTCCTAAGGCCAAAAGTACCTGCCATGCTTTTTGCCAAGCGATTGTCAGGCTTGCGTTTTTGGTCCATAGATATTGTGTTGTAAGGCTTGAGGAATGATTTATGAGGCAATGCTAGGGAACTTCTTGATGCGGCTCTTCGGCTTATGGTTGTTTAAAGCTTGTTGGTACCTTAATAACTTTTCGTGCTGTCGCAGCAAAGTCATTTGTTGTCCATTTAAGCTTTCGTCTAGAAAAAACTTGCGTTCAATTTCTTGATTTAAGCTTGCTCTCAAGCGTTCGTATGCTAGATTCTTTTTCGAATCTTTGTCGGGAACATAAGTCTGTAGCTGCTTTTCGAGCTTGTTAATTATAAGGCATTGTTCTTGCAGTTCCTCTTCCTGTTCCTCAACACAACTTTTAAGATATACCCAATGTTGGTAGAGGCTATCCGTTGCCAGTTCTAACTGCTCCAGGGAAAGGGCATCTATCTCTTGGGCGTCTGCATGACTGGTTGTTGGGGCTGGACTCGATGGAAGAGCATTGAGCTCATTTAGATCTGGGAGGAAAACATCTTCTTCAGCAGATGCAGTCTCAGTGAGTGATTCAGGGACAAAGAGATCGTTATAGAATTCGTCTCCATTGAATTCACCCAACAGGTCATCTTCTTCAAGATCAGAGCCGGTATTCCACCAGAGCGTCAGCAAGCCAGTGGTGCCAATTAGTGATAGAGCCAGAACACCCAACACGAAAGTTCTACGGCTAGCACCATCAGGATCCTCAGGCAAACTGGGGTTTACAACTAGCTGTAGTGGAGGATAAGACGTTGCAAAAGCCGGTTTATCGATGTTGAGCTGGGCCAACTTAGAAAGAAAAATGGATTCAGATAGCTTTGCATCTTGCTGAAGCCTATCAAATACAAACTGCTCCTGAGATAACTTATTCAATCGAGTTGATAATCTTTCAATTTCCCGATCGAGTG
Organism: uncultured cyanobacterium; assembly: GCA_937951315.1. Taxonomy (GTDB): domain Bacteria; phylum Cyanobacteriota; class Cyanobacteriia; order Thermosynechococcales; family Thermosynechococcaceae; genus RCC1774. Next base: position 8,526 of record CALFCG010000228.1, on the reverse strand, counting down.
TAACGGATTGAACTTCTAAAGACTTCTGCTCAGCTTTTTGACTTAATAGCCCTGTTGCAATTGTCTGTCGGCCTCCCTCCGCGCTGAGACTCAATCTCTCTATTAGCTGTCTACTGACCGGCCTTTGCAGTAACACACGACCCCGCTCTAAAAGAGCTGCTTTAGCTTCATTCCCCCTTTCGCGGTGAAGAAGTAACCGAGGATTATCGTTTGTCAGCGAAGCGGATAAGCTGTTTACGACAGCAATTGATTCACTGTATTGCTGCACGAAACTTTGGAAAATTTGATCGTCCAGCAATGTTAGGGCGTCATTCGCTTCTGTCGGTGAGAGATTTAAATTCTCTGAAACTTGCAGGACTTGGGCACCTGCAGCTTCCTTTTGGGCAACAACATTTGCTTGTTGAATGCGCAAGCTCTCCAATTGTTCAGATAACGAACTAATTTGATTCGTTACTTTGAGAGGGGAGCGTGAAGTAAATGCGTATAGCTTTTGTTTGGCATTTTGCAGGCTATTTTTAGCATTCTCTAACGATAGTTTTGCATCTTGCTGCTGTTCACTGAGTTCTTCTTGCCGAAGATATTTAATGCGATCGGAAAGGGCTTTATAAAATGCTTGGGCCTTTTTTTGAGCCTCTTCAGGTGTATTGCCATCAATATCGAAATCTATGATGGTTGTTCCCGCTGTGGCAACAAAATTAGGTTCACCAAATTCTTCCATAGACAGGTTTAAGCTCGCTGCTGCTTGCTGCAGAACAAACTCGCTTAAAGCAATCTGACGGTAATTTTCACGTGGATCAACGGTTGTCAGATATTTGTAAGGTGACTGACTACCACCAGAAATGGCTTGACCTGAATCTGGGAGAGAGAATTGTCCCTGTGAACCTACTCCAGATACTGATATTGCTCCGATACTCCTGTATGAAACAGGAATGCGTTGCAGGACAAGCAGAGCAAGTCCCCATAGAAGGATGTTGCCTAAAATCAGTGGGGCTAATCTCGCTGGCCACCGCAAACCTTTCTTCTGAGGGGATCTCTCTTTCCTTCTGATGTCTTTGGGAGACTTGTCTTTCCTTCTAAAGAGATGAGAGAAAATAGAGGGTTTCCCTGTCTTTTCATTCATCATGTCTATTTTCGCTCTTTATCTTTAGTGATTGCTGTTGGCAGATTGTGCACCTTTTCATATCTTTACCGCCGGTCTTGAAGTGACTGGAGTCGTAGGTACATTATCCACTACTTCATCGGTAAAAGTAAGCAGTAGGTCTCGGTAGGCTTTGAGATCTTGATTATCTGAAAACAGTTTCTCATAGCGCAATAGACTGGCTTGACTCATGGCCCGAAGAACATCACGATCATCCAAAAGTTGCTGCAGCTGAACGCCACAATCATCTTGGTCGTAAAAATATCTGGCTTCTGATCCTGCAACCCAATAATTGAAGCGATTGTAATGTGCCAAGACAGGCATTCCAGCTGCCAGTGCTTCAATTAATGAGGGGTTAGTTCCACCCACTTTGTGCCCATGAATATAGAGGCCTGCGTGGAAGCGAAGAGCATTTAAGATCTCTTTGTCATAAATTGCTCCAGTGAAAATCACCTCTTCACTAGCAGCTGCCAGTACTTCTTTGTGATAAGGATTCTCGGCAGGGACATAATTGCCAAGGATGACTAATTTATATCCTCTATGTCGCTGGGAGAAAGCAGACACAATTTCTAAAATCGAATTTTCTGGCTCTGAACGAGCAATCACAAGGGCATATCGGCTTTTGGTAAGTTCGAACTGGCGCAGAAGGTTAACATCTGCTTTTACAACTGCATCGCTACAGTAAGGAATGCTGGACACCTGATGACCTGGGATGCCTTGCTCTAGGAAATACATTTTTATTTGAGGATGGTCTGCAATCAAATGCTGGCTAAACCAAATTGCACACCGCTCATTCAGAAATAACCATGCTTTCTGAAATATATTCCATCTCCGTCGCCACCATTCCATACCATCCATATTCGTGATCACTATTCTCTTCTTAAGAGAATAAAGAAGAGAGAAAATAGCAGTGTTATACCCAAGGAGTAATATGATTCCAGGCTGCTTAAGCGCGTGAAAAGTGCATTTTAGATCAAAAATAATTGACCAAAAGGCACTATTCTTAGGGACAGGGATGTTGACAAGCGTTATTCCATTCCAGGTCGTTTCCCCGGCTTCTTTGCCTATGCTTTGGCAGTAGACAACAACATCCCAGTCTTTTGTTTTTAAGTATAGAGCTAGGCGCTCTGCAAAGGTTTCAAACCCGCCATAGTTACCTGGAATCCCGCGGGTTCCCAGAATAAGTAGCCTTTTCTTAAACATGAATTCTAGCGATACACAACAGTTGGGCAGGTAAGTACCAAATATCAATTCCCCCCGATCCCTTTTATTTCCCTTTATTCCGTACCTGTTACGGATGTACCGTTGTTGCGCGAATTTATTATTTGTCTTGAGAGTAATTTAGACTAAATGGGTAAGACAACAGGGTATGGCTAATATAGCCTTGAAATGTGAAATTTTGGGGATCATTATTAGCCTTAAGGCGGAAAACAACCAATAAATACGATTTTATCAGTTTGCCTTCATGTGTTCAAGGAAACAGTAGGCATTAATACAACAATCAAAAAAGGATCACCTGAATGATGAATTTGGAGTGATTAATTCTGATTTTTTATTAGGGAAATATGGCATAAAGCAAGTCTTGCCACATTATCCTTTTGTTGTAGGTGCTGATGCTATAAATCGACGTAAAACATGCCTTATAGCAACTCAGGCAAAACCTACAGACTAATTAATAAGACCTACCTTTGTAATGGCGACAAAGTTGTGGCCTCAAAAAAGTGAGTTTCCTTCTCTTCAATTTTTAGGCGTTGCTAGGACTATCTCTTCTCTTTCTAAACGACTAGTCCCCCCTAGCTAACATACCCCTACGCCCACATAGTTCTAACTGATGACGTACGATTTTTGCAAGAGTTCCCGAATTTTAATGAATTAGCTATTTTGGTGCTAGAAATGAATGCAAACCCTCTCGGGGCCTTTCTTCTGCTGGTTTTGTGATGCAATCTCATCTCCTTGATTTACTACAGATGAGGAGCGATGTTCAAAGACTGCATAGCTCAAAGATCGCGTTATTGTGCTTGGGTTAACTCTGTGATTTAGTTGCGATCGCAACCCCCCTCACTGGCCCCGGATACCCTTCAATGGTCTTGCTTGAATCATTGGGGTCCAAAAAATCTGCCAGCGATTGTTTTGTCATCCAATCTGTCGCCCGCTGTTCCTGAACTGTTGTTGCTGTCACGTCTACGATGCGAATATTTTGAAAGCCGCTCTGAGATAGCCAAAGCTTAAGGGTGCCGCAGGAGGGAATCGCCCACACATTTCGCATTTGAGCATATCGGTCTTTAGGAATGAGTACCTGTTCTTTATCACCCTTCAGCACTAATGTCTCCAATACCAATTCTCCGCCGGGTCTCAGGGCCTCAAATAAAACGGAAAGATGCTCCAGGGTGTTTCGCCGATGGTAGAGCACTCCCATCGAGAAGACTGTGTCGAAGGCCTGTAAACGCTCTGGAAGAGATTCAATGCCCAAGGGCAACACGTAAACCTCTGGGTGGGGCAGATAGCGGCGAATGGCTGCATACTGCATTTCAAACAGGCGAGATGGATCCAGACCCAATACTATGGCTGCGTCTGCCCCTGCCATGCGCCATGCATAATACCCATTCCCACATCCCACATCTAAAATCACCCGTCCTGCTAAGGGTTGAATATGATCCTTGATGCGGTCCCATTTCCAGTCAGAACGCCACTCGGTATCTATATGGACTCCCAGCAACTCGAAGGGGCCTTTTCGCCAGGGATTAAGCTGTTGCAGTGCTGTAACAACCTGCTCTCGAACTGTTTCATCTATGTCCTCTGATCGCCCTATCCTGACGGCATTTACTAAGTCAACCTCACTGGGTTCTGCATCAGGGAGAGCTGCAACGGCTTGCCGCCATTGCTCCATGTGGCCGTGCTTTTTCGGCTCTGTCTTCAGTTGCATAGGAAGACTCTTCAGCCAAGGAGACGCAGGCGTTTGAGAGATGCGAGTGAAAAGCCTATCGTGATCAAGCATAAACAAAGAGATATCAACGAGTGCCGAGCCTCCCTAGACTATGCCATGCTCTATAAATGAGTTGAGGGAAAAACTTTGGCAAAGGTTGGTGATGCCATTCAAGCCACGAACGCCAATTGGTCTTTTAGTGGCCAAACCCGTGAACAGTTTGAGCAGCATATTCGTCGGTCTATCCCCTTTTATGCCGAAGGGCATGAGCTTGTGGCAGCTCTTTCCGATTTTTTCCTGGTTGAGAACTCCGTGTGTTATGACTTGGGCTGCTCTACCGGGGCACTACTGCTGTCGCTGGCAGAGCGTCATGGCCGTAAAAAAATCAAGTTTGTCGGGATTGATTGTGAGACTGATATGGCTCAACAGGCGCAGAATTGCAGCCAAACCTATGACAATATTGAGATTCGCTGTCAGAATTTAATGGATGTTGACTTGGAGCCTGTGGACTTCATTGTGTCTTATTACACGATTCAGTTTGTTCACCCCAAGCAGCGACAAGTTCTCTTTGATCGTCTTTATAACAGTCTCAATTGGGGTGGGGGGCTGCTGTTATTTGAAAAGGTACGGGGTCCTGATGCTCGCTTTCAAGACATCATGACCACGCTTTATACTGACTTCAAGCTTAACCAAGGCTATACCGGCGATGAGATTGTGGCTAAAACTCGGAGCCTAAAGGGGGTTCTGGAACCGTTTTCAACGGCAGGAAATTTAGGATTGCTCGAACGAGCTGGTTTTGTCGATATTATGACGGTGATGAAGTACGTCTGTTTTGAAGGGTTCCTGGCTATTAAGTAGCCTCAGTCATGTCATGCAAGATCAGTCTCTCGTGATAACACCACCTTGCGATCGCCCCATCGTAGTGGCAACTATGTATAAATTTATCCACCTAGAGGACTGTCTTGCCTTCAAAGAGCGCCTCATTCCTCTCTTTCAGGCCCACGACATCATGGGCACTATTCTGCTGGCCTCAGAGGGCTTAAATGGCACTGTTGCAGCACCCGCGTCGGGAATTGAAGCCCTATTTGCATTTCTGCATAAGGATTCTCGATTTGCTGATCTGTGGCCTAAGCTCTCCTACGTTCCTAAGCCACCCTTTAAGCGTATGAAGGTGAAGGTAAAGCGTGAAATCGTCTCAATGGGTTTAGAGGGTATCAATCCTGCTGAAAAAACGGGTGCACATATCGCACCTGATGAGTGGAATGATCTCATTCGTGATCCTGAGGTGATCGTGATTGATACCCGAAATCAATATGAGTATGAAATTGGTACCTTTGAAGGCGCCGTGTCACCGGAGACAAAACACTTTCGGCAGTTCCCTCACTTTGTTGATGAGCAACTGGATCCAGGGCAGCATCAGAAGGTGGCAATGTTTTGTACCGGTGGAATTCGCTGTGAAAAAGCCAGTGCCTACTTATTGGAGCAAGGTTTTGAAGAGGTCTACCAGTTAGAGGGGGGCATCCTCAACTATTTGCAGAAACAAGACCCCGAGGCATCTTTGTGGAAAGGTGAGTGCTTTGTTTTTGATGAGCGGGTTGCCGTTGATGAAGAGCTGCAACCCGGTAGCCACATCATGTGCTTTGGCTGTCGGCATCCACTCTCTGAGCAAGATTGCCAATCTGAAAAATACGAGGCTGGTATTTCTTGCCCCCATTGTTTTGATCAACTAACAGACAGGCAACGCAATAGGTTCGCAGAACGAAGGTTGCAAATGAATTTGGCCGCAAGGCGGAGCCAAGAGTATGTAATTACCTCTGAAGATAACTGAGACAGGGCATTTCCATTCAATATGACATTCAATTCTCTTGACGATTTCTCTCCTATATTTATCGTGGGCAATAGCCGTAGCGGAACGACGCTATTTAGCCGAATTTTAGGCAATAGTGCTTCTGTGTTTGCTTTTGATGAACTACACTTTTTTGAGCAATTATGGAGTCCAGATTCCAGCTCAGAAAATTCGTCTAGAGAACAGTCATTAAAACTTGCGGCCCGTCTTCTCAATATTCAGCGCAACTCTTACTTTACTAAGAAAGATCACTCTGAGTATATTGAGGAGGCTCAGAGCGTGATTGAGGATTTGCCAGAACTGAGTCCTTCTTACCTCGTATTTGCATCATTCCTCCAATACGAATCTCGGCGAAATGGAAAACATAGGCCCTGTGAACAAACGCCGCGAAATGTTCTTTATATTCGAGAAATACTAGACCTTTACCCGGAAGCCCGTATTATCAATATCGTTCGAGATCCACGAGATATACTTCTTTCTCAGAAGCGGAAATGGAGACGGGCGAGTCAGGCTGATAATATACCGAAATCAGAGGCTTTCAGATCTTGGGTGAACTATCATCCATTTACAATTAGTAAGCTTTGGGACACGAATATTAGAGCTGCTGAGCGTTTTAGAGGGGATAGCCGGGTCTATTTTTTGAGATTTGAAGACTTGCTTTCCAAGCCAGAGTTGACCGTTAGGGATATTTGTGAGTTTATTAATATCCCCTTTGAAAGCGAATTACTAGAAGTTCCGCAAATTGGTTCATCTAGCGAAATGGATCAACCAGAAAATAAGGGTCTCAATACCAATAGGTTAGAGGGGTGGCGGAAAGGTGACTTAAGTTCTACTGAGTTGTTTATCTGTCAGACAAGCAATAAGGAATCAATGAAACGGTATAGCTATGAGATGGAACTGGTTGGTATAAATGTCATCACCCTGACCCTTAGCTTTTTGTTTTTCCCGATTAAGTTAATCTTATCTTTGCTCTTAAACTTAAATCGAATGAAGAATATTCGAGAATCTATTCGAAGACGCTTAGCATAGTTGTGAACTGTTTAAGATAGTCTCATTTTGGGGCACTGCCCCTTTCTGCTTTTTCTATATATATTTAGCTTGTGTGTTCTATTCGACTGCCTGCTAGCGATCTGGAATGATAGAAATAGCATATTTAGCGGGTCTGATTTGAGAGCCGAAATGTTGGGCGTAGACTTGAGTGAGTTCAGCACCAAAAAACAAAATTTGAGCTGAGTAATAGACCCAAAATAGCAGAACAGCAAGGGAGCCGGCTGCACCATAGGTTGAACTGAAGCTGCTATGCCCCAAATATAAGCCAATTAAAGATTTGCCCGACGCAAATAATATCGAGGTCATAATTGCGCCAACCCAGACATCGCTCCATTGAATTAATACGTCTGGTAGCACTTTATAAATCATGGCGAACAAAATGGTGATCACTCCGAATGAAATGATGAGGTCGAGATATTGACCGATTTCAATCAATCCTTCTGAGCCCTGGGTGATAAATTCACTGACGACTGCCAGTGCGGCACTAAAGATCAGCGCAGCCAGGAGCAACAAACCAATTCCTACAACCATTGCAAAAGAGAGGATGCGATCTCGAATGAAACTAACCAGCCCACGACCGGGTTTGGGTTTGACTTGCCAGATTGTGTTCAAAGAGTCTTGGAGTTGAGCAAACATCCCGGTTGCCCCAAAGACTAAGAAGCCAAGACTGCTCAAGGTTGCTGCGATACCTGACCCTGGCTGCTGTGTATCTCGCATCATCACCTCAACGATAGATGCACCGTCTTTGCCCACATAATCTGTAAACTGAGCCAGAATTTGTGCTTGGGCGGCTTCTTCACCAAAGGCTGGACTTAAGATCGCAATCACGATCACTAGAATTGGGGCCAGGGAAAAAGCGGTGTAGTAAGCAAGGGCTGCTGCTAAGCGAGAGGCTTTGTCTGCTTGCCATTTGACGATGGTCATCCTCAGCAATCGTATGGCTCGTCTTAGTTTTTGGGGCATACTTTTTCGGGGCAATGGGATTGGCTAGAGGGGGCTGGTGAGGGGGCGAGAGTCTGAAAACAAAAGGCTCTCGATGTTGCGCAACACGCTGTCGTAGATATCATTTAGCTGTAGACAATTGGCATTGTAACCGAAGGAATTTTTAGAATTCGCGACCCTATCGTACAAACTCGCCGAATGCTTGGGTTGACGATGAAAGTGCAAAACTATCGACTGTCCTCCCCGATCTGAGGTTTTCTGGCTGTGATCTCCAGCCCCAGGCCTGGATGAGACTCTGGCTATTCAAACTTTTTCGATAGGGATCCTCTGAATCTAAAACCTAAGCGTTAGGTTATAGTGATGGGTGGAGGAATGGATATGCCAACGGTTCATCGAGAGCAAGGCTTTCGAGTCGTGATTTACCCCAATGATCATTTGCCATCGCATGTTCATGTTCAGAAAGGTGGTGGAGAAGCTCGAATTAATTTAACGTGAGTACGGGTTAAGCCATTCCTGGTAAAGCCCACTCCATTTGTAGACCTGGCTTTTTTGGCTGGTGACAATAGGCAATCAATCCACAGACAACATTGACCAGAAAGTTTATCGGACTTCGATGCCTTGAATGCT
>CALFCG010000227.1 GCA_937951315.1 uncultured cyanobacterium | reverse complement strand
TATGACTTGCCCCTATTAGGGATTGATTTTCTATCATTTGGCAAAGTCAAGAACTTAGTTGTGATGGACTTTCAGCCCTTATTTCAAGATGAGGCTTATCTAAAGAAGTACATCCATCCGCTAAAAACCTTGCATGATCAGTATCCGGACTTGGCTCAGGATCTGGAAATGAAGTTTTACGATGCGAATCAATATTTCTCCAAATGTTTATTGTTCGCTAAAACAGATCCCGAGACGGTGGCAACAAGAGTTCTAGAGATGTTTAAAGATTACTTAAACCTCTATTGGCAACTTCTGAAGGCTGCCGAGCCCTTGAGTGATCCAGAAGATATTCAACGAATTAGTCAAGCTCAAAAAGACTACGATCAATATAGTGCTGACCGTGATCCAGCATCCGGTCTATTTAGTAGCTACTTCGGTCATGAATGGTCTGAAAAGTTCTTGTATGGATTTTTGTTTGAAGAGGCTAAGCCTGCGGCGATTTCTTCATCAACCTAGTTTTAGAGCCTGAATATGACCCTGTATCAACCTTTCCTAGACTTTGCGATCGCAACCCTACAAGAGCATCTTGATCTTCAGCCATACCCTATCCCGGAGGGATTTGAGTCAAAATCCGCGATCACGGGCAAAGGCAAACGCGAAACCGAAGTCTTGACCACGAGCTATGGCTATCAGTCTCCCAAGCTGCGGCAAATACGTGCCGCGCATGTTCAGGGTGGCGGTGCATTACAAGTGCTGAATTTTGTCATTTTCCCGCACCTGAACTACGACTTGCCGTTTTTTGGTGCCGATCTTGTCACCTTGCCGGGTGGACATCTGATCGCATTAGATATGCAACCGCTTTTTCGAGACGACTCAGCCTATCAAGAAAAATATACTCAGCCGGTCCTCCCCATTTTTGAGACCTATCAAACCCATTTACCTTGGGGAGGCGACTTCCCCGAAGAAGCACAACCCTTTTTCTCGCCAGCCTTCCTCTGGACACGGCCCCAGAAAGACGAAGTTGTTGAGACCCATGTCTTTTCGGCCTTTAAAGATTATCTCAAAGCTTATCTGAGCTTTGTGGATCAGGCAGAAGCGGTAACCGACCCCTCCTCTTTACAGGAAATTGAGCAGGCCCAACGCCGCTATCTCAACTACCGAGCCGAAAAAGATCCCGCGCGAGGTATGTTTACCCGTTTCTACGGCCCGGAATGGACCGAGGAATATATCCATGGCTTCTTATTTGACTTGGAGCGTAAACTCGAAATGCAACCGTAAATCTTGTAATGATAGGGGCCGCAACAGGATCGATGTTGTCGCTGAGAGTCACTCGAGACGCAATTTAGAGCTTAGATTTTGACCTTATTTTTTCCCTGATGGCTGATCACCTGACCACCCTCATTCAAGCAGTAGATGCTGCAGATTCTTCGGATTCGCTGCTGGAGGCAGTCGAGGACCTTGCAGAGGCCCGTTTAGAAGGCGCTATTCCCACCTTGATTGCTGCCCTCAGTTATAACAACCCTGGAGCTGCAGTGGCGTCAGTGGATGGATTAATTCAACTGGGTGAGCCGGCCATGGTGGCTCTTCTAGAGCAACTCGATCGCCATAACTATACCGCTAGGGCCTGGGCAACGCGTGCAGTTGCAGGGATTGGAGATCCGAGAGGCCTTGCGACCTTATTAGAGGCGGCGACCTCAGACATTGCGATGAGTGTGCGGCGAGCTGCTGCCAGAGGTTTAGGGGCCATTAAGTGGCACTATTTCCCGCCCGACCTTTTGTCGTGTGCGCAACAAGAGGCCTTGTCAGCGTTGCTTTACATTTCTCAAAACGACGAAGAATGGGTCGTGCGATATGCCGCGATTGTGGGTTTGCAGAGTGTGGCAGATGCCAATCCTGCTCTACGCAAGCCCCTTCAAAGAAAATTCTCGCAGATCGTTGCAAGTGATGACACGATCACTGTGTGTGCTCGTGCGCAGATGGCAAAAAACTGCCTTCTAGATTCTTTGCAGCCTTCCCATGAACAGAAGGACTCTTCATCATCGCCATTATCAGAAGCCGACTGGCACCGCATTCGACACGATCTGGAGACTTATCAACAGAACAAAGAGATCAGTTCTGAATCTTTGAGTTTGCTTGCTTAGTGCTCCTTATCCCAAAGGATGAGTCTCAAAAGTATGTGTGGAGTGTCGTAAACTATTTGCCCTTTCGCCGTGTGATCTGGGAAGATCAATTTAGTTCAGAGTTTATCAATACCAACCTATACAGATATGGCTGATACACCGCAATCTAACTCGATTGAAGACGCAACACCGGAAGAACTTGCTGGTGTCATTGCTGAGCTGGAACAGTATCGGGAGCGCCTAGAGAGTGACACGTTAGCAATGGCTAAACGTGCGAAAATCATGAAATCCCAGGCGCTTAGTAATTTAGAGCCACAGCTTGCCCAAATTGACGCCCAACTTGAGGCTTTACGTCAGCGACAAACGGCTCTTTCTTCCAGCAACTAGAGAGTTGAAAATATTACTTTATGAGCCACTCTCTAAACTCTGAATCCTCAGCAGAAAACGATCCGAGCCTTCAACTGCAACAAGAAAATGATCGCTTCCTCCAGGAAGTTAATGAGCAAATTTCACTAGATACCTTTCAATCAACGGATCCAGTCATGAGACGTTTGGTGGAAGGTCTGGGAGATCCAAGAGGGATCGTCCGGCTTCAATTTGCAGAAACCCTTGGCGAAATTGGCGAAGCCGCCACCCCATTTCTGCTTAACGTGCTGTCTGTTCATTCTGATGTTGTGGTCCGACGAGCTGCCGCAAAAACACTTACGATCATTGCCGATCCAAACGCGGTCCCGATCTTAGTCGATGCTTTTCTCAATGATCAAGATACCGTTGTCAGAGGTTCAGCAGCGGGGGCGCTTGCCAGAACCGGGGAAGCTGCTGTACCGGCCTTGCTTGATATTTTGGCCTCTGCGGATCAACCACAAGATATTAAAGGGCATGCTGCATGGGCCCTAGCCTTTATGGGATCTGAGGCAGAAGAGCATCTCTATAAAGCCTTAAATGATTCATCCTTGGACGTTCGATGTGCTGTGATCGGTGCATTGGGACATGTTGCCCAAGAACAATCTGATGAAAAATCGAGCGGCTTCCTCGTCTCAGCTTTAAAGGATTCCGAAGCTTTGATTCGCACGGAAGCCGCAGCTGTTTTGGGACAGGTGAAATACCCACCGGCTATTCCCAAATTAATCGAGGCACTGCAAGATCCTGAGCTAGATGTTCGGAAAGCGGCTATCAACTCATTAGGAAAAATGGGAGCTGAGGAAGCGCTTGAACCGTTGCAATTAGCGCTCAACGATGAATTAGAGGTGATTCGAGTTTTATCAAAACTTGCGATCGCGCAGATTGAACGCCAATCAGAGGCCGATGATTGGTAAATGGGGCGGATGTATCGATAGAGATTGTGTGCTTGTCTGATTCCCCCCTTCAATAATATCTAGGATTGTTTGTCAAAGCGGGTGCGAAAGCTACCGTATTTCAACCAATAGTTCTTTAATTTGTGACAGGGAGAGTGCAAACTAGCTTTTGCTTGATACAGAACCACTTGACGGTGATCTCCCATCCAGACTTTGTCGATAGGCTCCACTGAAATAATTGTTCCGCCTAAAGCTTTAACGCAATCAGAAAAACGATCAACGGCACTAAAATCAACTGTTTCGAATATAAAGAAATTACCCGAACAAATAATATGTCGACTGCGAATCCAAGCTTTAACCTTCTTCTGAGCTTCAGGGGGTAACATTTGCGCTTAAACTACATCTCTTACACAAAAAAATTAAATTGGATTGGGGACTTCGTGCGCAAAACTTTCTTGTTTCTCAAAACGTAATGGACCATGCTCAGAACCCCACATTTGCTGGTGGGTTTCAATATCCATGCCTCTATCTAAGCTAACCCAAGTTGTCTCTGTTACTTCGACATAACTATCTAGGTAGGTTGAACAACCATTTTTCTCGATTAAGCATTGATTCCCAGGCTCTACTTTACCAATGAAGCGATCGGCTTCTTTCTTGAATACCATTGAACAATGGATACGGCGCTTGATGCAGTCTGGAGTGATACTTTCCAGAATATTTTGATCACGAGATGCTCCCGCGTAAAGGAGAGGTTGATCTAAACCATAATTCTCAATATATATTTGACCCTCTTGAGCAACTAATCTATGGACTCCTTGCCTATAGGGTGCCCAGAGATCATAGTCAAAAACCTGCTCAGAATAGAGTCCAATGCCTGAAAAAAAATCAAAAGGAAGTGGGCGAAATAAAATGTGAATATGAGCGTAGTCTTTTGAGTTTTCTTGTGCTTGATTGAAATTACTAAAATCCCCTGACATCCAGTGAGCCAGGGTCATTAAATCACTTGCATTTATCTCAGAAATACGATCTGGATTGTTTGACATCGAGAGGCCCATATTTCACTAGAGGTCATTATACAAAGCGACGGACGACTCTCTCATTTCTTGAGGCAGATAGAAGATACTAAGACTTAAGTTCCTGCTTAATTTCTGAAGCAAATGAAGCCGTCACTACACCAGAGCCTGCACTCGTCTTTATTAAGGACACTCTAAAACGGACTTTGGGATTAATAAACCAAATTTTCTCCTCAGCAGCAGCACGATCGTAACTTGTTTCAAGTACGAAAGTCCCTTCCTCCGTGAAATAGTAGTTCCCCGCAGCCGAAATTTTTTCAGCATAACCCTGATCGCGTAAAAGCTGACCACGATTTGCCTGTTGGGGATGAGGAACCGGAACAAGAATGGTGCTGCCACTTGAGTGCTCATCATCATCCCAATCTGATTCACCTTCCCAGCTGATCCGAAATGGAGACGTAGCTAGCTGAGGGTCAATGTCGTAGGTCTTACATAAGCTAATGACAGAAGGCTCATCAACTGTAAGAGGAATGATGTTGACCTCTGATTGTACTGCCTCAAAATGTCCGAAGGCTAAATGATGGACACTGCGTTGAGATCGCCAACAGCCGATTGAACTCGAAACAAACTCCGCAATGTCCATCATTGAATCTTCTTCTGATTTGAGGTCAAGGAGTTAATGATAGACGTTTCTCTACTTTGAAGAAAACAGACGCTTTAGAAAGGTCTCCGATAGTGGTTGATCCGCTGAAGCCTTTGTATTTTGTCGTTGTATTTTTGTATTCTGTCGCCGTGTAGACCGAGTATTCTGTCGGCGCGTAAGGCCTGTAATACCTCGTTTTTGTCGCTTATTAGCTTTATTAGCTCTTCCCGATCTGGCCCGTGGCTGTGCCATGCCGGCAATATCTGCCTGAGATGTTGTTGCCTCAATACCGATAACGGTTCCGCCGCGACGACTAATGCCTTGAAGTGTTTTTGAGAAACTGCTGTAGGGAACAGTGATTGTGTATGTGCCCTTTCTGGTGGGTTCTTGGTTGCCACCGCCTAACACTTCAATTGTGACTCGGCGATTGCAGTCGCTACTGAGGTTGCTAGAGCCAGTTGTAACATTCATAGTTATATATTCTCTCGCCGTAATTTGGATGAATTGGAAGGACTAGCTGAAGTTAGCTAGAACTTAACGAAACTTTTTTGCAAAGCCCAAAAACTCAAGATGACTATCCAGAGGGACCTACCAGTAACTATATTTTACCGTTTGAAGGCTCTATCTCTTGCACACTTTGACTTTAAGGAACTACAAGCGCATTTTAAATTTGGAAGAATACTATTTCATAGATACAGAAGAGCCAGGAAAGACATATCGTTTGTTTTCCTGGCCTGACTGATATGTATGAAACGGAGCCAGTATCCTCTAGACAACCTCAGTAATACTGAGAATCTTGCTGCCAGCTTTTTGGATGCTCTGAATCTTTTGGGATAACTGCTTGTAATCAACTTCAAAAGTTGTATTACTTCTAGCTACGCGGCGCCCAAAACTAGCTTTAGTAACCGCAATGCGGAAACGTTTGCTAGTGCTGCTCGCGCTGCCGATGGTAGGTGTCGAAGATTTGATCTTCGTGGGTAGATTACCCGCAACAGATCGAATTAACTTCGCTTGGTCGCCAATGTCATTAGCAGCAAATCCACGCTCTAGAGCTAACGTACGGCTAAAGACCACATTCTTCAGGCCGGTTTGGGTTTGCTTCCCTCGAGCGGAAGGAACCTCATTGTCGCCAAAACTATTGGCGTACTCCTCACTATCAATATAGGAGTTGATTTCTGCTTCGTAGCCCTGTGTGTTGTAAATCAGGACATGCTCAGCAATTTCTGCTTGATCCTGTGGTGCACGACCCAGCAAATGCTTGAAATTCAGCTCAACAAAACGGTAAGGGGAAGAGGTTTCGAAAAACAACGAGCGGTAAAGGTCAGACAATGCGATTGCCCGGACAAACTCCTTGATAGAAAATTGTCCTCGGCTAACTCGACTCTCTGCAGTTGTGAGTCTCTGGCTTTCCATAACATGGGTATTACCTAGAACCTGGCGATAGGCCGCTCTGATAATGATGGGTAGATCTTCTGCATATGGAGCCAGCTGAACGTCTTTAAGCGTTTTCGGTCCAGCAGTGCTTGGCAAGCTGGTACTTGCGCGACTTATTGCACTCGCATTGAAAGAAGGAACTTCAACCTTAGGAAAGATAAAGTCCTTAAGAATGGTAATTAACTTCGCATCATTGCCCGTATCATTGGCTGCATAACCTGCGTCGAGAATCGACGAAAGATTATAGGCAACATTCTTAAGACCCGTTTGAGTTTGATTGCCTCGAGCGGAGGGAACCTCATTGTCGCCAAAACTATTGGCGTACTCCTCACTATCAATATAGGAGTTGATTTCTGCTTCGTAGCCCTGTGTGTTGTATATCAGGACATGCTCAGCAATTTCTGTTTGGTCCTGTGGTGCACGACCCAGCAAATGCTTGAAATTCACCTCAACAAAACGGTAAGGGGAAGAGGTTTCGAAAAACAACGAGCGGTAAAGGTCAGACAATGCGATTGCCCGGACAAACTCCTTGATAGAAAACTGTCCATTGCCAACACGACTCTCTGCAGTTGTGAGTCGCTGGCTTTCCATCACATGAGTGTTACCCAGAACCTGGCGATAGGCTGCTCTGATAATGATGGGGAGATCTTCTGTATATGGAGCAGGCTGAACGTCTTTAAGGGTTTTCGGCCCCTCAGAGCTGGGGAGGCTAGTACTTGCGAGACTAGCTGCACTTGCACTCAACGAAGGAGCTTCAATCTTGGGAGCGACGTTACCCGCAACACCGGAAATTAACTTAGCTTGATTACCAGTGTCATTAGCTGCGTATCCTTCATCCAGAACCGATGAACGATTAAAAACAACATTTTTTACGCCAGTTTGGGTTTGATTGCCACGGGCTCGAGGGACAACATTCTCACCAAAACTAGTGATGTACTCATCACTATCAATATAAGAGTTGATTTCTGCTTCAAAGCCCTCTGCATTGTAGATCTGAACATGCTCAGAAATTTCTGACTGGTCTTGGGGGGCACGACCCAGAAGGTGCTTGAAATTCAGCTCAACAAACCGATAAGGGGAGGATGTTTCAAAGAACAGTGAGCGGTAAAGGTCAGACTGAGCAAGTTCTCTGACAAACTCTCTGACTGAAATATCGCCATTTCGCAAGCGGGACTCAGCGGTGGTCAGCCGCTGGCTTTCCATGACATGAGTATTGCCTAGAATCTGACGATAGATCGCTCTAATGACGATTTGGAGATCATCATCTTCTCCTTCAAAAGGGGCTTGCCGCAGTTCAATTGGCTGCGTTGCGATCGATATTGCCATGTGTTAAATCTCCTGGGAAAACGTTATTCGCGAGATATTGGATTTATAAATTTTTCACTAGCTTAAGAATGGCTAGCCCCCTAAATTCATTAGGTAATTTCAGTAATACTGACGATTTTGCCAGATGTCCGATTAATTCTCTGTATTTGCGGAGTCATCTTGCTTGCAGGGACAATATACTCAGTTGCACTGACTCGTCGAGGACTATCAAATTTTGAACCGGAGACCACGATTTTAAAACGTTTCTCGGTTCCAGAACCAGTCACGGTGGCCGAAGAGGATTGAATGCTGGTCGCACTGTTCGTCGCCACGGCAGAGACAAGTTGTGATGAGGACACCGCACTATCAATTTGAGCGGGACCCCGATCCAAAGCAAACATACGGTTGTAACCTATTTGCTTGGGATTCTCTTCACTGTGCTTACCACGGTAGTAGGGGACGACATCTTGCCCAAAGGCCTCTTGGTACTCAAGACTGTCGATGTAGGAATCAATCTCAGCATCGTAGCCTTCAGATACGCAGCGAACGATATGTTCTGAGAGTTCTCGCTGATCTTGGGGGGCTCGCCCAAGTAAGTGTTTAAAGTTGAGCTCGACAAAGCGGTAAGGTGCACAAGATTCGAAATATCGGGACTTATAAAAGTCAGACTTCGCAACTGCCCGAACAAAGTCTTGAACACTTATGGTTCCATCGCACAATTTAGATTCTGCCTTTGTGAGTCGCTCACTTTCCATCACGTGCGGATTACCTAGCACCTGTTTGTAGACTCCTCGTATCACAGCCTGGATTTCTGCCAAGCCACTCGTGGGCCATAATTCCATCACACTGTTGGATGCCATTGAAAACTAATCTCCTAAAGTGATTTGAGTAAAGTGATAGGTTCAGCCTAAACAGGCGCGACGCTGGCAATTACACCGCCTTGCCGATGAATTTTTTGATAGGTGGCTGATAGTTCATTAAAAGGAACTAAGTAGACTTGGTTGGCGCGGCGGAACTTAGAAAGTTTGCTCGCTGTCTTTCCTCGGTAACCTGTTACCTCGATGCGATAAACCTTCCCTTTAGAATCTGCCCCAACGCCTAACCGAGTGCGAGCACTGCCTTCTGGATTCTGGAAGATCGGGCCGCGACTACCGGGAGCTTTAACTGTTGTAGGGGCCGAATTAATTGTCAAAGAATTTAGCTTAGGTCGTTTTCCAACAAGAGACCCCTTTAGGCTGCTGCTAGAAGCACCTCTTACCAACTCAAATGTGTGTGTAAACTGCACCATGCTTTGGCACGCTTCAGTTTTATAGCCCCGAATATAGGGAACGAAGCTCTCTCCAAAGGTTGTTTGATACTCATCGCTATCAAGATAAGAGTCAATGTCAGCTTCAAATCCTTGAGTATCTAAAATGGTGCTGTGGAAGCGCATTTCTTCAAGATCGAAAGGGGGGCGTCCCAAAAAATGCCGAAAGTTAAGCTCGATCGACCGGTAGCGGGCACAACTGGAGAAAAAACGTGAGCGGTATAGGTCAGATTTTGCAATTGCCCGAATAAATTCACGCACACTTAGTTCACCGCGCTTAAACTGTGATTCAGCAACGGAAAGACGCTCACTTTCCATTACGTATGCATTCCCTAACACCTGCCGATAAACTGCTTTAATAATTGCTTCGGCTTCTTCTGGCGAACTCCCAGGAACCCACTCAATGGGGGGGGTTTCATCAAAAAGACTAATTCCAAGTTGCGCAGCAGGTCCAAAGGGCATCAGAAAGTATCTCCTGGCTAATGTAAAGAATAGTTTAAAATTGAGAACTTATAGTTGCTCACGTATTGCGGAGCATTCCACCAGAGCCTATGGAACACTCGGTTAAGCAATCAGTAAGATCTAAATTCTACGCTTTCAGGCCTCATCTATATCCATCAGACCCAATATTAATTTTCTTACAAGCTCGTGATCATAATCGTCAAGTTTTATGAACCTTGGCAATGTGTTCTATTTTTTGGGCTGCCTTCGCCCATGACAGCTCAGGTATTGGCTACAAATGTTTGTAATCTTGTTTTAGGAATTTCAGTACCTACGATTGGTCTTTTGGGGATTTCTTGCTTTATACCCAAATTAGTGCGTTGGGAGTCTTGATCTATACAAGTTTTTCTTTATCTAAGCGTGATCATTGCCTCATTAGAATGATCGCTTACTATTCTTGGATGAGTTTACTTTTTGGGATCAACTTTTGTTTCACTGTGTGCATCTTTGGAGTTGTCTTTAGGTTTGATGAGTTGCTATACAGTTTGTGTCTATTTAGGTTTAGGAGATGATAGCGATATTGATGAAGAATGAAGTCATGTAGTCAAAATTAATCAGCTCAATGTTAGTGTTTGGAAGCCTTAAGAAGCATGAGTCAGTCATTAATATTTCTCTTCAGTGCTCTGAAATCGGGTTTTCTATAGCAAAGACCTTTCGTCGAATGCTCATGTCTTGATTTGGGGGCGATGCATCATATTCTTGCTATGTGGATGAGTTGGGGCCTCTCCACAGATGATTTTGATGAGATATTTAGGAAGAGATTGAGTTGCTGCTTGAAGCAACTCAATCTCTCTATTTCCTCTCTGTCTGATCTTCATATTTGGAGGAAGCTTGTCTTCCTGCTGAGGTCTGGCAGTCTGAGTCAATGTAGTGAATGCTGGGTAGAGATTATCGGCTTGAGTGTTGCTGTTTTTGGCGCTAGATCGAAAAGAGATGCTCAAGCGTCTCGGTTAGCAGTTAATGTGAAAATGCCCTCGTACGCATGTTGCTTTCAGCCAAGTCGCAGTTGAGCATTGAGAGTTTTTCTGTAAAACGTGATAGCCCTGAGGTGATGATCCGTTGATATATTCTTGCGAGTGGTGACTTGAGAACAGTGAAAGGCGGGTTGTATGGATAAGCGCTTTATTAAGTTATTTAATTTGACAGAAGAGCAAGCTATTTCGCTATTGGATACCCCGCCAGACCAAGTGAGTAAAACTGACTCACGTTATGTTGCAGCTTCACATTTGATTAATTTTCCCTCGGAAGCCACAATTAAGGCCCTTATGCGAGCCGTAGAGCAAACCGACCCAGCTTTACAGAATCGTATTGTACGGCGAAAATCCTTAGAAACGTTGGGGCGTCTGAAAGCTAAAGAAGCATTGCCTCTCATCCGTACTTGCCTGAATGATACTGATTGCTATACAGTCGAGAA
Organism: uncultured cyanobacterium; assembly: GCA_937951315.1. Lineage (GTDB taxonomy): Bacteria > Cyanobacteriota > Cyanobacteriia > Thermosynechococcales > Thermosynechococcaceae > RCC1774. The sequence continues at coordinate 11,704 of CALFCG010000227.1, read as the reverse complement.
CGCTGTATGGGCGGTTGGTGAAATTGAGACCCACGATCCTCATTATTTAGAAGAAATTGCACAGCTACTAGAAAAGCCAAGCCAGACCTATCGTGTGATTATTCATACGTTGACGAAGATGGGGTATAAGCCCGCCCTAAGTCGCATCGAAAAATTTATTGACAATGATGATCCACCGACTGCTAGTGCAGCTATCTCTTCGATCTGTCGGCTGACTGGTGACTATTCCAAAATGGAGGGTGTGGTGGCGATGCTTCATCATCCCCAAGTCTTGGCACGGCGATTATCTATTCAGGATTTGCTCGATGCGCGGTATTACGATGCGATTCCTGCGATCGCAAGATGTCCTGTCTCCTTGGTCTTTCGGCTGCGAGGTATTCGGTCGCTTACCGAGGCAGGGATTGCTAGTAAGCTTTTGACCTTTGAAGCCATTCAGGATGATTTAGAGCTGGCGTTGCGCGATCATCCTAAAAAATTAGAGCTAGTCCATTCGTACGTCCAGCTTCCAGCGCTACCCGTTTTAATTCGTGGTTTATATGAAACGGACTTTGGACGTTGCTATCTAGCATCGAAAACCATCATAGAGAACTATGCTGAAGCTGCGCCGGCTGCGCTTTTTGCAACCTATGAGGAGGAGGCAAAGAATGACTACGGGGCGCACTTCCATGTCATAAAACTGTTTGGTTGGCTTAGACATATACCGGCTTATGATCTTCTAATGGAAGCGCTGAATAACCCACTGCCTCAGTTTCAGAAATCACGGGCTGCAGCTGCGATCGCCTTAGGTGAACTGGGTGAACTCCAGGCTATCCCTGAACTTAAAGCTTGTCTAGAAACAAAAATTTGGGATTTGAAATATGCTGTTTTGATTGCCTTGGAACAATTAGGTGATACGGGTGCTTACGAAGAAGCAGCCAATGATGATGATTGGTTGATCCGGGAAATGTCCCGTGCCAAACTACAGATGACCAGCTAAAAGTTATCCATAGAGAGCCACGTCATTCCGAAATGCCGACTCCGTTTCTATTTTGCAGGCTTTAAACATGTCAACAGAAGAACATTTCCAAAAACTGAAGCACCCCAATCCCCACCTCAGAAATCAAGCCATGTGGGAATTAGTTGACAATCGAGATGACGCTACAATTTCTCGATTAATGGGAATTCTGGACCAGGAAGATACCACCTACCGAAGAGCAGCAGTGAAAACATTAGGTGCGATTGGTCCTGATACCGTTCCTCCATTGGTTGATGCACTTCTAAACAGTGAGAATGTGACCGTTAGAGGAAGTGCCGCTAAGGCCTTGGCGCAAGTTGCTATTAATCATCCAGATAGTCCCTTCCCTGCAGAGGGAATGCAAGGCTTAAAGACAGCTCTCAATGATCCCAATCCCGTTGTGCATATTGCTGCTGTGATGGCGCTAGGTGAAGTGGGAGCGCCTGCCTTTGACATTTTGTCTGAGGCACTCAAGACTACGGATAATCTTGCCTTAGCGGTAACAATTGCCAATACTTTTGGTTCCATTAACGACAGTCGTGGAGAAGACGTACTGCGCTCTCTTGCAAATGATGAGTCTGCTGAGGATTACGTAAGACAAACAGCTGTGAGTGCGTTATCGCGACTGGAACTAGTGATGAACAACCAACCTCCACAAAATAGTTGAGTCTCGATCAACATATTTTCTTCTAAGTATCTGCGACACACCTAAACAATATCTTGCAAGGCACTTCGGTATGGCTTGTGTCGTGTCTAGTTTCTGTTGCCTACTGTTGGTTGGAGGGATGCCCCTTATGGGAGCGTTACCTTTGCACGAATGATACGAGTATCTTTATTAGAGAATATGGATTATTGTCTAGCTTAACCTCAAGTTATCTCTCTAGGCTTAGCTTTGCTAGCGGCTTTTGGCTTTGAAATTTACCAGTTCTGGAAGGTGATTCATTTATCCCAGTGTGGTTGTGTTTTGTCAAGGAAAGTTTATTTTTGTTAATCTGAATACAGATGATATTTGAGAACTGGGTTTAATAGTTACAAGGTCTTGAACGCTATAGCGTGGAAGTCTGGGTCCAATGTTTGCTCTGTTTATTTTATCCATAGGGCAGCATGGATACTTGTTATACCTCCTCCAGCGATTTAGACAAGGTTCTTTTACGTGGTTACGGAGAATAAAAAGTATGGATATTCCAATGGAGTTAAGTTTGGAGCAAAAATTTACGCTCAAACTCTATGAAGGGCAGGTCCAGGATTTAAGTGCAGAGGAGTCTCAGGAATTTCTCCTCGAGGTTCTCCGTCAATTAATGGTTAAAGATAATATGGTTAAGCACCTCCTCAGAGAACGGCTAATGCCTCAAAACCTAGCTATATAGAGGAGGAGAAGGATCGCTATAAGGAATTTAAAAATTCTCTATAGGGCTTTTGGCTTAGCATCTTTGTTCTTATCAATTCGATTTCCGCCCAATTCAAGCTTGAGCATTAAGCGTCAAGTTCGCTATATGCAGAAAAAAGACTAGAGGGCCACTCTCTAAAGCTTTCCTGTACTAGGAAAAGCACTTAAAAAGGACCCTCTAATCTTGAAAGAGAAATTAGCTTAACTTTCTAGTTATGAATGCCGTAGCAATCGACTATGAAAGTGAGTTAACTGCGTAGTCAAGTAGTGCATTGTACTCAGTCAAAGCCTGAGCAGACATGTCACGAGGAGCACAACCACGATTACGAGCAGAGCTTAAAGCTTCAACGTAAGGAGCAGTTGGTAGGCCAAGAGCACGGTAAACTTCACGCTGACCGGCAATACCCCACTCATCCAAAGGACCTGTACCACCGACAACTAGGCAGTACTGAATTAGGCGCATGTAGTGTGCAACGTCACGAAGACACTTGGCCTTGAATGTATCGGTGGAGTTTGCTTCACCGGCATTGTTCAAGTAGCCATACTTGCTGATGCAAGCATCATAAGCATCTTTGGCAACAGCATCGATATTGCCAGCAAGCTTCTCAGCAGCTTCTAGGCGAGCAGCGGAGCGCTGAATGGAACCCTGTACTGACTCAAGATCAGATGAGCTAGGGAAACGACCTGCAGCATCTGCAGATGCAATTACTGTGGTAACAACCGATTTCATTTCTTAATTCTCCAAATGGTTAAATTATTGACTGTTCTTCAGTATTTTTGAGCAATCAGCTAATAACTAGCTAAGCGCTGAAATTACGCGGTCGAAGTAGCTAGAAGCTTCAGCTACCAAGGAAGCACAGCGATCGTCAACAACAGGAGAACCCATTTTGCGTAGCTTGGAGCCAGCAAGTGCTTCACTAGGCTCATCTTTAATGTGAGCAGCAGCCTGAGCCTTCATGATTTGAACGGCACGAACTGTGGAAGTTGTAGGGACACCAAGAGCGGAGTAGGTCTCTTTGAGGCCGTTTAAGCAACGATCATCAAGAACAGATGCATCACCAGCAAGGAGTGCATAAGTGACATAGCGTAGGACGATCTCAGCATCACGAAGACATGCAGCCATGCGACGGTTAGGGTAGCAATTACCACCGGCTTGAATCAGGCCCTGATTCTCGCAAATCATTCCAGCAACTGCGTCAGAAACCATACAGCTAGCATTACTAGCAATTGCATTCACTGCGTCCAAACGTCGGTTGCCGCTTGCAACAAAGGACTTGAGGCTAGCAATATCGCTAACAGGACTGGTGCTTGCGTCTGCTGAAACTACAGCTCTAGAAAAAGCGTCAAGCATTTCGCTCTCCTTCAAATAATTAAGTAGGCTTTCAAAAATGTTGCTTTCTTAGTAGATTATTTTTCGCATCTACTGAATAAGCACTGCAATCTAAAAATAAAATAAGGAGTGTAGCCCTGTCTCTGTAATGCAAAACTAAGCAACAATCCTTAACATAGTGAAGGCGTTGCTGAGGCCTGATCCGCTCAAACCCTTCCCGGTCTTGCTCTGTACTCTTTTTTGCTTGATGATAGGTGGTCTGTCTATAGGACATATGGACCCAATCTTTTCTCGGCATACTGTGCCTAAATTGACCATTTCTGGCTCAGGTGTTTGTGGGTGAGTTGCTTCAATTGCTGGCTTTTGGTGTCTTGGATTGGGTTGAGCTGATAAGTTTCCCTAGTTCTTTTCGCGACTACAATTTGCTAAAGGTTGTGTTGTGGTAGCTAGTCTGAGTATTTGGGTGGCACTTGTAAGTTGATTTATTCTGTGGCCTTGGGGTGCAAGGTCGGTCGCCAGGATTATTGCGAGGTAGGCGGTTCAGGATGGGTAGCGCTGATGGTAATGCAACAGTCCCATAAGAACGGCCTTCTGGCTGTGCACCGCGCTGACACATTAACTAATGTGGGCAATGGATATTGATAAGACGCCTCCAGAGACCCTAGAGATCCTAGTTTTTTGTGGGAGTTCAACGGTTTCTTGCTGATAATTCTTCTTTAGGTGGCGAATAGCAAAGTTTCGAATGCTCGCTAATATGAAGCACAGGTGCGAGACATGCAGAGGTCAATGTCAGGAAATTAGACTGTTTCGTTTTTCCCGAGTGCTGTTCAAAACCTTTTGTTAGACAAGAAGTCAAGTTGCTTAGGTCTGGTTGTAGCCCTTCAAGAGCGCGGTCGATTGAGTCCACTGTGTTGGCATCCATGACCCGAAATGTTTATAGATCAACTGCCCCTAGATTTTGGGCACAAAGTCCTATCGAGAAAATAGGTCCTGCGCCTCAAGCCTTACAAGGTCTGTCCGCAATAGGATTGATTTACGTCGGCAAGGTGCCTGGGTAATCCCTCACTGAGCCAGACAAATTGCTTTTGACAAACAGTTTTTGAAGTGTAAAACCTGCCTGAGGCAGGTCGGTGTTGCACACACTTCATGCTGCGAGAGCGGTGGGTACTGATGGTGGGGTCAGACTCATCTGAATTGGGGAAATCGGTGCAGTTATTTCATTCAACTACTGACCTTTTTTATTGATAGGAATTAATACTCGTGGACAATCAACTTGACAACTCGATCGTGCTTAATGATGGCGATAACGTAACCATTGTTGAAGAAACTCTTGCACCTGTGGGCCAACCTGCTGCTGATATCCCTGGTGATAATGTCCAACTCACCGTGAATGCAGGCAGAACACTGGTCGCCCCTGATGCGGGTAATTCAGCTTTGCTCTCTTTTGGGTCTGATGTTGAGATTACAAATGCTGGTGTTATTTCAGGTGCTCTCAATGGCATTAGTTCCAGTGGAGATGGCTTTGCTCTCAGAAACAGTGGCACTATCTCATCTGATAGCCGTGCCGTTGATCTGACTGATGGAGACGATAGCAATGTGCTGAATACAGGGACTATTTTAGGTACTGGCAATCAACGCAACGGTACCCTTTATGTCGATGGCACTGTCGATGATTTATCCATTGATAACCAGGGATTAATTGACGCAGGTGCAGGTAACTTGGGCGATGCTCTTTCCGTTCAAGTCGGCGCTGCTGACGTAATTTCCGGCAATGACAATATCAACATCACGAATTCTGGCAGCATTGCTGGACGTGGAGATGGTCCTGAAGTCTTTGCAAATGGTAGTCGAGTTGCCGCGAATGGTTCCAGTGGTGTTCGATTCTTTAACGGTTCAGGTAACCCCGAAACAGCAATCTCAGGTTCTCTAGAAAATACTGGTAGTATTTCGGCTGAGGTCAATGTTGGCTTTTTAGGTGGCGTTGTCGTTGAAGATGGGGTTGCCTTTGACGGGACCATTACCAATGGTCCCGATGGTTCGATTACAGGCCCTCGCAATGGTCTTTATATTGGTGATGCTGAGCATGATTTAGTCATTGAAAATGCAGGCAGCATTACCTCGGGTAGCCGAGCAGTAAACCTCGATGGCGATAACGTCATCTTCAATAACTCTGGCGAAGTCCTCGGACTAGGCGATCAGCGCAACGGCACGCTCTATATTGACGGAACTGGTGATGACATTACCGTCAACAATCTTTCTGGGGGTGTTATCGATGCCGGTGAGGGCAATTCTGGCAGTGGTGTTTCTGTTCAAGTCGGTACTGTCGGTTACCCAGCTATTGAAAATATCGAGATTGTGAATGATGGACTCATTCAAGGGCGTGGCGAAGGTAATGTACCTGCAGGTGTAAGGTTATTTGTTGCCTCTGGCCTAGAAGAAGCTAGCTTTACAGGCGGCATTATCAACGATACTAACGGCGTGATTGCATCTGAGTCACAGGCTGGAGTTCTCATTGAGGAGAATGTTGAATTTAACGGACAAGTTATCAACGATGGCACGATTACAGGTGGAAATGGGTTTGCCATTGATGCTGATGGTGCCCTTGGCAGTGTTGATGTTGCCAACAGCGGCATCCTTGACGGCGAAGTTCGCCTAGGAGCTGGTGATGATAGTTTTGTTCAAGCTGCTGATGAAGCCGTTGTCGTAACCGGTGGTCTTGGCAATGATGAGATCGCTGGTGGTAGTGGCAGCGACACAGTACGTTTCGATGATATTGATGTTCCTGTCACGGTGACCCTGGATGACAATGGTGACGGTACAGCTACTCTTGAGTCGGGTTTCGCCGTTCGTGTTTCAGATGTTGACGTCGATTCTCTGGCGCCCGATGCGATCGCTGAAGATGCTGCGTTCGTTGCTGAAGCGCTTGCTGGCAATCTGTACTTCAACATCCATACCAATGACTTCACGGGTGGGGAAATTCGCGGTCAGTTAGATACCATTGTTAGTGATGCTACTGCAGGGGGCGTTCGCACAATTGTCCTTTCCGCTCTTCTCGATGCCGCTCAAGAACCTGGACCGACTTCGGATTCAGAAGCGACGGGAGAAGGTTTGGTTACCCTTGAGGTTGCAGCAGATGGAAGCGTTAGCTATAGCGTTGACCTAGAAACTTCTGGTTTAGCTACTTCTGATTTACTGCCAGTGGCTATCTTTAGCGCCATTCACTTGCATAACGCCCCTCGCGGTGAGAATGGCCCTGTGATTCTTGATGTGATTCAGGATGCAGGTGGAGATGTCTTTGGTGTTTCTCAAAGCCCAGATGCTGATACAGGCGATGGCAATGTCTTCTCAGAGATTGTTGAGACCGACATCTTGAGTTCAATCGAGAATGTTGTCGGTTCAAATGATAATGATGTGATTCTTGCTGGAGCCGGTGCTAATCAGCTTGAGGGTAATGACGGTAACGATGAACTGGCTGGCGGTGCTGGAGGGGATACACTTCTCGGTGGTCTGGGCGATGATACCTTACGGGGTGGTGGCGGAAATGACGTGACCGATGGTGGTGATGGCATTGATACGGCTGATTTCTCTGACATTGGCGCTGCCGTTACAGCAGCCCTTGAGGCGGACGGCAACGGTACCGCGGAATATCAAGGTCCTTCAGGGTTAATTGTTGACCAATTAATTTCAATCGAGAATTTGATTGGTTCTGCCAATAGTGATTCACTAGCTGGAAATGATGAGGCCAATCTGTTGTCAGGGCTTGCTGGTGCAGACACTCTTTTGGGAGGTGGCGGTGATGACACTTTAATCGGTGGCGGCGGCAATGATGTGACTGATGGTGGTGCTGGATCTGATACGGCTGACTTCTCTAATATTGGCTCTGCCGTTACAGCTAATATTGGTGCGGGCGGCAATGGGACGGCCCAATATCAAGGTCCTCCGGGAGTGATCGTTGACCAACTCATTTCAATTGAGAATCTGGTGGGTTCGGATAATGATGATGTCCTCTCAGGTAACGTAGACGCTAATCAATTGTCTGGTGGTGAGGGTGCTGATACTCTAATCGGTGCTGGTGGGAGTGATTCGCTGCTGGGTGCTGAAGGGAATGACCTGCTTCAAGGTGGTGTTGGTAATGATTCTCTGAATGGTGGTGTCAGTAATGATACTTTGCTTGGTCAAGGTGGAGCCGATACTCTCCTCGGTGCGGGTGGATTGGATACGTTGATCGGTGCTTCAGGAAGCGACCTTCTCCAAGGTGGTGTTGGCAATGATTCCTTGAGCGGTGGGGGTAATGACGATACCCTTTTGGGCCAAGGTGGCAATGATACCCTCATTGGCGGTAGTGGATTCGATTCGCTGGTCGGTGGTACGGGTAGCGACTTGCTGAAAGGTGGCTTGGCGGCTGATGTTCTCAGTGGTAGTGGGGGGAATGATACCCTTTTGGGCCAAGGTGGCAATGATACGCTCACTGGCGGTAGTGGACTAGATTCACTCGTCGGTGGCCTTGGCAACGACCTGCTGCAAGGTGGTATTGCTAACGATACGCTCAATGGAGCGGGCAATAATGATTTCCTTGAAGGGCAAGCTGGATTTGACGTTTTGCTGGGCGGTAGTGGCAATGACATTCTGGTCGGTGGATTGAATAATGACACTCTCACAGGTGGACCTGGAGCAGATACATTCCGCTACAGTGGTGGGTTCAGTGCGATTGGCCAAGATCTAATTACAGATTTTGCCTCTGACGATACTCTGGAGCTGAGTCGGTCTACCTTTGGTTTGTCTGGTGCTATTGGTGCCAATATCAGTAGTAGTGACTTTGAGGTGGTTAGTTCTCTGGGGGCTGCTCAGAATAGTAACGCTGAGATTGTTTACAACTCTAATAGTGGGGACCTATTCTTCAATGCTAATGGGGCTGCGGCTGGATTTGGTGCTGGTGGACAGTTTGCTGAGTTGGAGAACAACTTCAATCTTGGAACGAACCAGATTGATCTGATTGCCTAAGACATTGGTGATACTCAATCGGCTCGATGTCTAAATGAATGTCAGCAGGTGCTTCTTGCCTCTGCTGACATTGTTGATCTTTCTGAATATCGTTGGTGTCGACTGAGAGCGAATATTGCTGCAACACTGGGAACACCGCAGCTACGTTTCTTCTGCACGGTTAGAAGCAGCCACTAAATGCAGCCTTTTCTCTATCCCAAACTCAGATTGATAGTGGGTTGTCTATCTTCAATGGACCCTGCAACTCTAATTTTTAACGGCTGACAGAAAGTAACAGAGATTTAGCTGTTCCTAACTGGTGAGAGGTAATCAAATGAGATCCCGAATATTACGGAGCTGCAAAAATTTACGTAGTCTGTGATCAACTTTGAGACAATTTGTGTTCTTTTTAAGTTTGGAAATAATATTAGCTGTGTTTAAAAAGAACGAAATATGTATTTATAGATTTCATCTCTGTCGTCGCTTTAAATGTGGCGTTGAAGCGTCGAAAAAAATAATTTAAAAGCAAATAACACCCGACCTAAACGTTACTGGAACTATCCCTCTCATTCATTCCGATGCTATGTGGAGCAACTATCACAGCCTCTAGGACTGGGTTGAACTCCCATCTCTTCATTTGAGAGAACGTCAATAACAGACGCGGGTGTTATTTTGTTTGAGCGAGACAGATATGAATCTCAACAGCTCTTTCCTCTTGTAGGTTTTGCTTGGCTGTTTCATCTGCCAGGGAAGCATTGGCTGCTTCATTTATTACTATAGTCACCTCTGAAAGAATCGTCGATTTCTGTAAGTAAAGTTCATCAAAACGAGAGTGATTTTAGAAGAAAAATAAACTTATTTAACAACTCTCTCTAGTAAAAGAGGCTGATCGATAAGCTCCATCTGTTGTTCGCAAATATTACAGCTTTCTCCAAAATGCGCTGCGTTCGGGAAGCAAGATCAATGCAGAAATGATGATTGTAGGGTGCTCTATCTAGGAAATTGGACTACGAGTGAGCATTCTGGCGGCCTCCGTTGCGGCATCCCGAAAGGGGAGCAATACTTTGTGAGCCCCTGCTGATAGCAAAATCTCTTCGTCACGCTGACTGTGGCTTGTGAGTGCAACAGATCCTTCGTAGTTGTGGTGCTGTAGGGTATGGAGTAAGGCGAGTCCCACGTCGCATCTGGGGACTGTACTGACAATCCAGCTTGTTTCTTTGAGGGGAAGTAGGGCTGCTAATTCTGGATCATCAGCATCACCATAGAGGGTTCGCAGTCCTTGACGATTCCAGAAGCCCACGACCTCCGGGTCAAAATCGACTCCCAATACTGTAAAGCCTAACTCGCAGAGATCATGGACGACGCTGCCACCGTAGCGTCCAAGGCCAAAAACGATGAAGTCAATCGGTATCCAGTCGGAGTCGCTTTCTTCTTGATGATGCGGGTGAATGACCTTCCGCTCTAGTAGATCTAGCCAGTCTGCTAGTCGTGGGTAGATAGCATGGTTGTAGATAATCATGTAGCTCGATAGCCCCATTGTTATGAGACCCACGAGGGTAATCAAGCCCAAAATACTCTTATCGATTTGTCCTAGACCTACGCCTAGAGAGGCTAGGATCAGAGAGAATTCACTGATTTGACTCAGGGCAAGACCGGTGAGGGCACTGGTGTATTTGCGATAGCCCATGATGCTCATCAGTACAACCACCATCACGGGTTTACCGAGTAGCACAAAGGTGGAAAAGATCAGGGCCGGAATAACCTGTTGACCTAGGAACTGTAGGTCGATGTTGCTGCCTAAATCAATAAAGAAGAACAGCAGTAGAAAATCTCGTAAGCTTACGAGCCGAGATGAGATGGGAACTCGGTAGGGTGTAGATGCGATCGCAACTCCGGCTAAGAAAGCTCCGACTTCTTTGCTGAAACCCAAAGTGTCTGCACTGGCTGCTAATGCCACGGTCCAGGTAATCGCAACGAGAATCAGTAATTCTGGAGAGCGAGCGACGCTGTGCAACAAGCGCGGCAAAATATAGCGCGTAAACAGGGCGATGGCCCCTAAAAAGACCGCTCCCTTGAGGACGACCTCCATAATGGTTTGGCCCAGATTGGCGCTTTCTGCTTCTCCTGTTAATGCTGTGAGTCCAATCATCACGGCAATGACGGTGATGTCTTGGACAATCAGAACCCCCACTGCAATCCGACCGTGGAGCGCATCAATCTCCCGTTGATCGGAGAGCAGTTTGACGATGATGATGGTGCTGGAAAAGGTGAGAGCTGTGGCAACGTAGAAGGCTTCGATGTTGCTGAGTCCTAGGCCCAACCCTATGAGGTAGCCGATGCCGCCTGTGAGAACCATTTGACCGATGGCAGTTGCGATCGCAACTGAACCCACCGCTCGGATCTCATGGGGATCGAGTTTTAGACCCACTACGAATAAGAGAAGGGTAATGCCCAGCTTGGCGAAGAGTTCAACCTCATCCGTTGAGGCAGCTAAATTTAAACCGGCGGGTCCCACGATGATACCCACGGCAATGAAGGCGATGATGAGGGGTTGGCGTAGTCGAATGGCTAATGCACCGACTCCTGCCGCGACTGTCAAAATTGCGGCGATTTCATAGAACGTGTAACTAGATGAAGGCATAGAGAAAGCCAAAAAGCAGGCATGTTCTAGGGGCACCCACGCATTTTAGCGGTTCGAGTAGAAGGCGACCCCATTTTCTCTTTGCAAACGCTGCTGTACAGGCCTTACTTTTCTGCGATTGCAGAAGTGAATGCGAAAATATTGGGCGTTTCAGCCCACCTCGACTACTATGTCATCTAAATGCCAACAGCGAGGATTCAGGGTGAAAACGCAGCGTTCTGAGGTTACAGCGATCGGAACCGTTAAAGGTCCTGGTGAACATGGGAATCAATACATTTTCATTACGGCTGATACAGAACATATCAAAATCGGAGAATTTGTTTTCTATCGCCTTGCTGAAGTTGGCGATCAAACCCTCGATATTCTCGGCAA
>CALFCG010000226.1 GCA_937951315.1 uncultured cyanobacterium | reverse complement strand
AATGCGATCGCATCTTCAACCCGCTCCTGAATCTGTCTCGCTGTCACAATCGGCGGAACGTAAGGTTTTGCTGCAGGCAAAATCGAATCCAGCTTCGCCACCGGAATCCAGCCCGAATACCCATCTTCACAAAGACAAACCTGAATTGCCGTCTCAGTTCGCCCCTCCTCCACTAAACGAAGGTGCCGTCCCTGCAGAGCTTGAGTCGCCAAAGCCTTCAATTCAGAAGAATCATAGAGATTAAAATGGACTTGCGTTTGATATTCAATCCTAGGCTGTACCATGCACCCACTCTAAAGATTTCCCAGAGCAACCATAGTCTATGAGACCTGACCTAGACAATCTCTATAGGCAGCTCTTGCACCTCGCAATCATCAGTAAGCAGCCAGGAAACACATTCTCTCCGAACATCGTTAAGCGAGAGATTGTACTGAGCTAAAAGGTATCGGCTGAGGCAAATGAGATCCCCAGCAGAATCTCTCAGTCCTGAGTATCCAACATTGGGGCGCCCCAATTGTTCTATGTTGTTGCTATGTCTCGATCTATCAGGCTCATTTATGCAGTTCTAGAACGATAAAAATGGTTAATCGTACTGCGCCGACCGAAAGTAAACATGCAATTGTTGTGGGGTGTGGCCCTGCAGGAGCACTCATGGCTCTGTACCTAGCCAAAATGAATTGGCTTGTCTCAGTCTTTGAGCGGCATCCCCACTACGGACAAAGGCCTCACCCAAAAGAAGGAAGCACCCTACCCAGCCGGCGCAGCTACAATATTGTCCTCACGGATAGGGGCTTACAAGCACTACAACAAGCAGAGGTAAAGTTACCCAAGGATCAACATATCCTTCTCCAAGGCAATGTCAGACATTCAAGCAAAGGGGCCAAATTCTCTTCCCAGTTTAGTAACGCCGTCTCCATTAATCGCGAGACCCTAGCCCAGATCCTCGTGCAAGCAGGGTATGATCGCTTTCCTCAACAGATCTCTTATCACTTTGAACATCACCTAGAAACCATCAATTGTGAAAAGCAACTGGTTTACTTCAATACCCCAACCAGCAGAAAAGAAGAGACCTTTAACCTTCTAGTCGGAGCTGACGGAGTTTCCAGTCAGGTGAGAGGCGCAATGACGGAGCAACTAGATGAGTTTAGCTATCAACAAAACCGAGATCAGATGATGTTCAAAGTTTGTCAGCTAGGCCCAGCAAGTAAGCTGCCGGATGCAGACGAAAACTGGGGACAGTGCTTCCATACATGGCCAAGTCAACAACCCACAACCCTACTAGCACCTCCCAGCCCCGATCACTCCCTTACAGGGGTGTTGATCTTGCCCCAAATCGGAGACTGGACTTTCGAGAAACTGAACACCCACCAAGATGTAGAGAAACTATTTCAAGACAAGTTTCCAGATGTCTTCGAGGGACAATCGTTACCCCTGCCCTTTGTTCAAGACTTACTGACTCAAAAGGCAATGTATGGTGGCATCACAACAACATGCAGCACTTTGCATGGAGGGCGTAACATCGTCCTCATTGGTGATTCTGCGCATTCAGTATGGCCGTCTCTCGGTCAGGGCTGCAATGTTGCTCTAGAAAGTTGTCAAGTGCTGGCAACGATAATGGCCCAAGAGAAAGGTGACTTAGCCACAATATTGCATCGTTACACGACAGACCGAAAACCAGATGTAGATGCCATTGGCCGCCTATCTGAGCAAGGCTTTGGGGGCAACCGTCGAGCGGCTACTCGTCTATTTTTCACAAAGATACTGGCACTCATGCTTCTCAATCGGATTTTGCCAAGCTTCTTTCAAAAGCCTGCTTTATTCCAGATCAGCAACGCTAAAGTTCGCTTTTCAGAAATAGAGCGACTAATGCAAATACAAAACCGACAAGTCTCATTAATTACATGGAGTTTATTAGCAATAGTGCTTGGAATATTCGGGTTCACCCTAGCAGGCATAGGGTAGGCACCTCAGCCCACAAAAACTCTTCAAGCGCTATCTGGAAAAATCTACCAATCTCCTGTCGATCTAGAGCAGCTCATCTCCTCTAAACGTCTGGGGGAGATGCCGATGCAAGATTCCAGATGAAGAGTCACAAGGCATGCAGCCCTACGCAGAAAAATATTTCGCAATGGGGTGATAGGTAATAATCGCCGTAGTAGATTGCTCAGGATGGAGCTGCTCACTCTCATCCATCGTCAGGCTAATGCGCTCTGTCTGTAACAGATTGAGCTGGGTGATTTGGTCCTGCATATTTGGACAAGCAGGATAGCCAAAGCTATAGCGTGAGCCTTGATAGCGCTGTGCCAACATATCTCGAATATTATCCGGCTCCAACTCACCAAACCCTAACTCTTTTCGGATGCAGGCATGGGTCCATTCAGCCAAAGCCTCTGCCGTTTGCACTGCGAGGCCATTGAAGTAGAGATAATCCGTATACTCGTCTGCAGCAAAGAGTTTCTGGGCATATTCAGAAGCAATCTCACCCACAGTCACCGCCTGCATCGGGAAGACATCAAAATGCCCCTTGGCCTGATCCTTAGGCAAGAAGAAGTCCGCAATGCAAAGTCTGCGTAGAGACCCTTGACGCGGAAATTCGATCTTAGCAACGGGTTCCACCCCCGGAGAACTGCCTCCATCCTGAGCCACCTGCGGATCATAGATGAGCAGTGTATTCCCTTCCGAGAGACAAGGGAAATAACCATAGATAGCTTGAGGTTTCAGTAAATTCTCCGCCACAACCTTCTGCTTCCAGGTCTCGAGAATCGGATAAGCTTTCTCAGCCAACAGGGCATCATAATCTTCCCGTGACTGCTCTTTGGGCTTCCGGAATTGCCATTGACCTGCGATCAATGCCTGTAGATCGAGATACCAAAATAGCTCTTCGAGGGAAACATCCGTCGGCTGAACCACACGAGTTCCCCAAAAGGGTGGCGTGGGTCGATTAATTTCAATTTCAACGGCTTCCGACCGCCGAGTATCGATGGGAGCATCAACTTTTTCAGGCTTTTCCTTCGGCAGCTTTTGAGCTGCAAGGGGCACCTCGTCCTCCTCATCAAGGAATCCTTTGAGGTTATCCCAATTACCTGCAGCCTTGGCAGGCATCAGTTTTTCCATAAAGTGCAGATCAGCAAAGGCATCTTTGCCGTAGACAACCCGACCGTTGTAGGCACCCTGACAATCTTGATAGACAAACTTTTGAGTCAGGGCCGCCCCCCCCAAAATAATGGGGATATCAATGCCCTGTTCATTAAAGGTTTCGAGGTTGTCCTTCATAAAGGCAGTGGACTTCACTAACAAGCCACTCATGGCAATACAGTCAGCACCATGCTCTCGATAGGCCGCAATAATATTGTCAACGGACTGTTTAATACCGAGATTAATCACCGTATAACCATTGTTGGACAGGATAATATCCACAAGGTTTTTGCCAATGTCATGCACATCGCCCTTCACCGTGGCAATAATCACAGTCCCCTTCGTACTTGAGGTATCTTCCTTATCCATAAATGGTTCGAGGAAAGCCACGGCCGCCTTCATGGTTTGAGCCGATTGGAGCACAAACGGCAGCTGCATTTGCCCTGAACCAAACAGTTCACCTACCACCTTCATTCCGTCAAGCAAGAAGGTATTAATGATCTCAAGGGGCGGGTACTGCTCCAGCGCTTTGTTGAGCTGATCTTCTAAGCCAATCCGCTCACCATCGATGATGTGATTTTTCAGCCGCTCTTCAATAGGTAGAGATTCGTCAACGCTGCGATCTCGTTTCGTGGTCTTCCCTTCAAATAAAGTCGTCAGCTTCGTCAGCGGATCGTAGGAACAAACTTCCCCCTCAAACTCGCGACGATCGTAAATGAGATCCAGACAAACTTTCTTATGCTCTTCCTCAATCTTGGCAAGGGGCAAAATCTTGCTGGCGCTGACAATTGCAGCATCCATTCCCACCGCCATCGCTTCATTAAGGAACACGGAGTTCAACGTAACCCGTGCGGCTGGATTCAAACCAAAAGAAACGTTGGAGACCCCCAAAATAATGTGACAGCCCGGTAAATTCTCTCGAATCTTCCGAATCGCCTCAATGGATGCCTTTCCATTTTCGCGATCTTCCTCAATCCCGGTAGAAACGGGCAAGGCTAAAGGGTCAAAAAAGATTTCGTAAGCAGGAATGCCGTACTCGACCGCAGCTCGGTAAGCCCGTTGAGCGATTTCAAATTTTTTCTCTGCGGTCCGGGCCATACCGTCTTCATCAATGGTCCCGACAACGACACCCGCACCATATTGCTTGGAAAGCTCTAGAACTTTAAAGAAACGCTCCTCACCATCTTCATAGTTAGTAGAGTTGAGAATACATTTCCCTCCGGCAACCTTCAGTCCGGCCTCCATCTTGGTCCACTCGGTTGAGTCAAGCATCAAAGGCAGCGAGACAGTATTGACCAACCGAGAGGCCAACTCTTTCATATCTCGTTCACCGTCACGTCCCACATAGTCGACGTTGACGTCAAGGACATGGGCACCTTCTTTGACTTGCGATCGCGCCAGCGCCACCAATCCATCCCAATCTTCATCATTGAGCAGTGTTCGGCATTTCTTCGAGCCGCTCGCATTCAGGCGCTCACCCACAATCAAAAACGAGTTGTCCTGCTCATAGGACTGCGGACTCATGATCGAAGCCGCAGAAGGGATATGGGGCAAGGGAGCATAGGGCGGCAAATCAAAACGCGACCCAATTTCACGAACCTTGGGCTTAAGCTCTTTTGCCAAGTCAGCTAGCTGAGCAATATGCTCTGGGCGCGTTCCACAGCAGCCTCCAATAACCTGGACCCCCAAATCCTCGACAAAGTGCATGAGCGCCATCCGCAGCTCCATCGGCGTTAAGCGATAATGCGCAACCCCATCAATATTCTCTGGCAATCCTGCATTGGGTATACAGGACACCACAAAAGGAGAATATTCAGACAAATGCTTAATATGCTCCTTCATCAGTTCAGGCCCCGTCGCACAGTTGAGACCCAACACATCAATCGGGAAGGGCTCAAGGACCGTCAAAGCCGCAGCCATGTCAGACCCTGACAACATGGTGCCGAAGTTTTCCATCGTCACCGACACCATCAGAGGGCGTCGCTCTCCTTTACGGGCAAAGACAGCTTCAATACCGTTAAGCGCCGCCTTAATCTGCAGCACATCCATGCAGGTTTCTATTAGAAATAGATCAACCCCGCCATCATAAAGACCGTCCGCTTGCTCCTCATAGGCAGCCTTAAGAGTGTCGAAATCAATGGCTCCAATACTCGGCAATTTTGTCCCTGGTCCCATTGAACCGGCAACAAACCGAGGCTTCTCAGACGTAGAGAATTCCGCAGCGACAGACTTTGCCAATTCTGCCGCCACTTTATTGAGTTCATAGGCATGGTCGGCCAAGTCATACTCCGCCAAGGTCACTGATGTAGCCCCAAATGTATCGGTCTCCACTACATGGGAACCCGCCTCGAAGAAATTACGGTGAACTCTCGCCACAGCCTCAGGCTTTGTCTTAACAAGGTACTCGTTGCAACCTTCATACTCAGCCCCACCAAAATCCTCTGCAGTCAAATTCTGATCCTGCAAAGAAGTCCCCATTGCCCCATCAAAGACAATTACAGGACGCTGGGGGCTGTGGAGATAGTCTAGAAAGGGGCTATTCATAGGACAGCATCAGGGAAGAACTAATCAGAAATTTAGGAGAAATCAGGATAAGAGCCAGTATTACCATCCATTGTGACAATTTTCAGACACTGAGTTCCAGCCCCCATCAGAACAACTTGGCAGACTTCTCAGTGGACAATCTAGAGCACCACCGAACACCAACAGGGAAGCTTCATTAAATACAGGGAACGTCAGGTCACTGCCTGGAGAGATGAATAGTT
>CALFCG010000225.1 GCA_937951315.1 uncultured cyanobacterium | reverse complement strand
GCAAGGTGGGGAGTAGGTGATGCCGATTATGGGTCAAGCACCCTATGTTTTCCACAACCACTTCAAATTGTGGAAAAGGGAACATACTTGAAATATTTGGGGGCAGTCGCAATAGTTGAAGGGTATCAGTCATCCAGCGCGAACCGGAAGTAGATGAGTCGAATCGTCGTCACAACCATTGGGTCTTTGGGGGATCTACATCCCAAAATTGCGATCGCAACTCAACTCCGTCAGCGGGGGCACGATATCGTGTTTGCCACCCACAAAGAATATCAAGACAAAATTGAGGCCCTTGGCTTCGAGTTTCATCGCATGCGTCCTGACAATACTGCCCTGAACAACCCGGAAGAGATGGCGCTGATGATGGATCTGAAAACCGGAACCGAATATGTGATCAAAAATTGGGTCTGTGCCAGCTTGCGCGAGACCTACTCGGACTTAATGGCTAGCACTCAAGATGCAGATTTAATCATTACGGGTGAAGGAGTGTTAGCGGCTCGACTGGTGGCTGAAAAACGGGGAATTCCCTGGGTTTTTTCAGTGCTCCAACCCGCTTCATTTATGTCCAATCATGATCCATCCGTGTTGCCGGTCTTCACGTTCCTATCCAAACGGCGCGGCCTAGGCTCGCTTACAAATCGAGTCATACTTCGACTCTCTGAGGTGATGTCGAAATCTTGGGTGGAGCCTGTCCATCAACTGCGGCAGGAACTGGGCTTACCGCCCCTCACAGGCAATCCTCTCCTCAAGGA
This sequence comes from uncultured cyanobacterium, assembly GCA_937951315.1. Lineage (GTDB taxonomy): Bacteria > Cyanobacteriota > Cyanobacteriia > Thermosynechococcales > Thermosynechococcaceae > RCC1774. The sequence goes on along the minus strand of CALFCG010000225.1, from coordinate 6,371 downwards.
TAAGTATTCGCCCTACCTGGTTTTGGCACTCTTCTCTGAAGTCTTTGCAAAACCGCAACCGGATTGGCCCTCGAATACGGTCAATGCAGGATTTGCCTTTTTTGATGGCAGCGATGCCAAGGCTGAACTTCCCTCCGAGGTGCAGACATTTTTAGATGCGGGTGAACCCCCAATTGTCTTTACGCTCGGTTCAGCGGCGGTGATGGCACCGGGTCGTTTTTATCAGGAAAGTATAGAAACCACACAGCGGTTGAACCGGCGGGCGGTATTGTTGATGGGCACAAATACACTGCCAGAGACCTTACCGAATAACATCCTTGCCCTTCGGTACCTGCCCTACGCTCACATTTTTCCCCATGCCTGTGTGATTGTGCATCAAGGTGGTGTTGGGACAACAGCTCAGGCTTTACGAGCCGGTGTTCCAACATTGGTGATGCCCTACAGTCATGATCAGCCTGATAATGCAGCGCGAGTGGAACGCTTGGGGACCTCTCAAACCATTGCTCGGAAGCAATATTCAGCTACCAGGGTGGCCAAACAGCTCGGTGAAATACTCTCAGATGCTAGCTATGCTGCGAAGGCTGCAGATATTGGTGAGAGGATTCGGGGTGAGGATGGAGTTGCGATCGCATGTGATGCGATTGAAAAGCTCATGCTAGAAATTTCATCTTGTGGTGGGGAATCGCCATTTAGCCTGGACTAATTGGGTTGTAAAAAATAGTTCTGTATTCCTATATCAGGACATGTATAACTTTAGTAGCCGCTGTAAGTGCTACGTTAGCGTGGCTCTAGGATCATATGTCTATTATTGTGTATAAAATAGCAAGATAAAATGTATACATTGAGCCGCTGTTGTAGTTACTAAAATTTAATATAAAGGATAGCTAGAATATTGTGATTTATTCTATCTTGACCCATTGAAATTTATCCGATTTTTGCCTCATAAAGCTCTTATCGCGTAATTTCTGAGATTATTGTTGGAAAAAACCTTATTTGAATAGAGGTGCTATCAGTATCCCCATGTACTGAATTAATATACTTAAAATGATTACATGTAGTATGTTGATCTGATCAGCCTACCCTACTGAAATCGGATTTTAAGGCACCCATTTCCCTGATGCTGAAAATATTTAAAGGGTGGGAGACAATGCTTCTCTGGAATCCTTTAGAACGTCCCTTTCAGGCAAAAGTGTTTGATGTGATTTCTCCCATGAAGGGGCAGACTAGGAAGAAGAAAAAATAGAGATGGAACTAATGGGATCTGTCCGCTGGATGCAACGGGTCGCTTTTGAGTCGATATTTGAATATGGTTAGCAAGTTGCTGGTCTCTTTCCAGTATGGGACGTTGTTTGTCTCTTTCGGCAAGCGACTGCAGTGGGGCATTTTACTGATAAGAGAGGCTTGAATCAAACCCCTGTGAAGACAAGAGGATTTACCCTGCAGGATGTCACGGTAGTGCTGAATTACTGTTTGCAGCGTCAGAATTATTCAACACTAGCTTTTCTCTCGTTCGCCTATTGAGTGGCTCTAGCATGTCAGAACGCCCCCTACCAAGCATTCCAGGCTACACTCTGAACACACAGCTCTATGCTGGGGGCTGTACCGTTGTTTATCAAGCCATTGATGAACACGATGGAAAGTCGGTCGTGATTAAGGTATTGCGATCGCATTCCCCCTCCGTCCATGAATTAGTCCGCTTTCGTACTCAGTACACCATTGCCAAGAACCTTGATAGCCCAGGCATTGTAACGCCCTTGGCCTTGGTTTCCTGGCACCATAGCCATGCCTTAGTGATGGAAGATGTGGGCGGGATTTCCCTCCGGGACCACGTGCAGGCCCACGGCTGCTTTTCTGTGGAGCAGATAATGGACATTGCCCTGCAATTGTCGGATAGTCTTCATCACCTCAACCAACATCGGGTACTACACAAGGATATTAACCCGGCCAATATCCTGATTCGCCCCAATACTGACCAAATCTGGCTAACAGACTTTAGTTTGGCATCGCAACTGCCTAAGGAAAGCCAGGAACTCAAGAGTCCTGGTGCTTTAGAAGGTACCCTTGCCTATATTGCTCCAGAGCAAACCGGTCGTATGAACCGGGGCATTGATTTCCGAGCAGATTTTTATGGTTTGGGGGTTACCCTCTACGAATTGTTGACCGGGTTGCTCCCATTCCAGAGCAATGACCCGATGGAACTCATCCATTGTCACCTTGCGAAGGTCCCCATACCGCCCCGTGAAGTTATCTCCAATTCTCTCTCTTCTCCCATCCCCCAACCCCTATCGGATATTGTCCTTAAGTTGATGGCAAAAAATGCCGAGGACCGCTATCAGAGTGCATTGGGACTCAAGTATGATTTGCAGCGATGTTTCGATCAATGGAAAGAGTCGAATGATAGTGAGCTGTTTGAGTTAGGACAGCAGGATCGATGCGATCGCTTCCTGATACCCGATAAACTCTACGGTCGCGAAGCGGAAATTCAAACACTCATGGATGCCTTTGGGCGAGTTTCCCAGGGAGCCTCGGAACTAATGCTCGTGGCCGGATTTTCCGGTGTGGGCAAAACCGCGGTGGTGAATGAAATCCATAAGCCCATTACCCAACATAAGGGCTACTTCATCAAAGGGAAATGCGATCAATTCAATCGCAATGTTCCCTTCTCCGCATTTGTGCAAGCGTTTCGCGATTTGATGAAGCAATTACTCGGAGAAGCCGACGCCCAATTACAGAGGTGGAAAGCAAAAATTCTTGAGTCGTTGGGAGAAAACGGGCAAGTCCTCATTGAAGTGATCCCAGAGCTAACGCTGATCATCGGCCCCCAGCCTGAGGTGCCTGAACTTTCAGGGATTGCGACCCAGAATCGATTTAATCGCTTATTTGGTCAGTTTATTCAGGTCTTGACGAGCCCAGAGCATCCGCTGACGATCTTTTTAGACGACCTACAGTGGATTGACTCAGCTTCCTTGACGCTGCTCAAGCTGCTTATGGCTCAAGCCGAGACAGGAGCCAACACGGGGTATCTGCTCATACTGGGGGCCTATCGCGACAATGAGGTGACTGCTTCTCATCCCCTCATGCTGACGCTAGATGAGCTAAGCAACAGAACCGTTCATACCCTTAGCCTGGAACCGTTAACCGAAAACGACATCCACCAGCTTGTAGCAGAGAGTTTGCACTGTTCGGTGGCAATTTCTGCCCCGTTGGCTGAGTTGGTGTATCAAAAGACCCGAGGTAACTCATTTTTTGCTAACCAGTTTTTACAGGGGTTACAGGCCGATGGCTGGATTACTTTTAATGCCGATGTGGGGCATTGGCAGTGCGATCTGAGTCAGGTCCGTCCTCTAGCCCTGACTGATGATGTGGTGGAATTTATGGTCAGTCGCTTGCAGCAATGGCCCGAAACGACTCAGAATGCCTTGGCGATCGCCGCCTGCCTAGGAAATCAATTTGAGCTTGGCACCCTCTCAATTCTCCGTGAACAGTCTCCAGAGGCCCTGGCTCAAGACCTATGGCCCGCGCTCCAGACTGGACTGCTCATTCCCGGAAACGAAACTTACAAATTTTTCCAGCGATCAGATGTTTCACTAACCAATCAGCCTACAATCTCCCATGACGTAACTGTCACCTATCGTTTTTTGCATGATCGGGTACAACAAGCAGCCTATACCTTTATCCCAGAAGATGAGCAGCAACAAACCCACGCTCGGATTGGGCAATTTTTATTAGATCACCTGCCCCCAGAAAATCAGGCAGACAATATTTTTGACATTGTTAATCAGCTCAACATTGGTCGAGATCTTGTCTCTGATGCTGATGAACGACACAAGCTGATATCACTGAATTTGCAGGCAGGTCTCAAGGCCAAGTCGGCAACTGCCTATGGGGCTGCCCTCGACTACTTTGATATCGCTCTAGTGATGCTTTCAGAAGAGGGCTGGCAGCATAATTATCCCTTGGCTCTGGAGTTGCATGAAAATGCGGCTGAGGTTGCCGCGCTGGATGGCAACGGGGAACGTATGGAAGCTCTGGTTCAGACGGTGACGACCCAGGCTGAAACCAGTCTGGATATGGTGACAGCCTTACAGGTGAAAATGCAGTATTGCTTGGGGCAAAATCAGCCCCTGAAGAGTATTGAAATTGCCCGTAGTCTGCTCAAGGAGTTGGAGTTTGTTTTGCCAGCCTCGCCCACCATGGAGGATATTCAGTGGTCGCTAGAAAAATTTAAGCAGTTTTCAACTCAATTCAGTTTTGATGAGATAGTTGCCCTGCCTGTTCTCAAAGATCCGGAGAAATTGGCGATTATTGGCACCTTGATATTGCTAATATCGCCAACCATGATTACAAATCCAGTTTTATTTTTATGGGTGACTCTGGCCATTAATAAAATTTCTTTGGAAAATGGTAACTCCCCCTACTCTCCCTATGGATACTCGACTTACGCAATCCTGTTAAAGAACCTAGAAGATGATCTAAATGCAGCCTATGCTTGGGGAAACCTCTCTTTAACGCTACTCCAAAACTCTGAGACCACGCTTTTGGGAAATCGCGTGTATCAGTCGGCTGGGGCATTTACCATCCAATGTAAGCAGCACCTCGAAGAAACATTAACGGTTCTGAATCGTTCATACACCGCTGGTTTAGAACAAGGAGACTTTGAATTTTCGGGCTATGCCTTACTGGTTAAATGCTATAACCTTTATTTTCTTGGACGAGATCTGTCGGAGGTCACGCAAGAAATTCTCAAGTCTAATGAAGCCTTGTCCGAGCTGAGGCAAAAGCTGCCGCTTTCCTGGAACCAATGCTGTTATCAAGCAGTTATTAAACTATCTAGTACTGAAGAGGATGCTGATCACTTAGCAAAAGACTCTTTTGATGCCGATGTCTACATTCAATCTAAGCAAGAACAAGGCGATGCCTTTGGACTTTGTTATTTCTATGTCAACCAGGCAATCTTGCGGTATACCTTGGGGGACTATTCTCAAGCCTTAGCTGCCGCCAAACTTGTGAAACAATATCTAGCTCCACAGGCTGGAATGATGACGGAAGTGGTTTTTTACTTCTATGATTCCTTGATTCATTTGGCCTGTATCAATGAGCTAGAGGATACAGAAGTTCTTGCCCAAGTGAAGAACAATCAACAGAAAATGAAGTGCTGGGCTGACAACGCCCCGATGAATTTTCAGCACAAGTATGAGCTGGTTTATGCAGAGGAGCTTCGAATATTGGGTGATCGCCTAGCTGCTATGGAATGCTACGACCATGCCATCGCTGGAGCAAAAGAAAATAAATATGTTCAGGATGAAGCATTAGCCAATGAACTGGCAGCCAACTTCTATCTCGATTGGGGTAAAGAAAAGATCGCTGCTGTCTATATACAAGAGGCGTATTTTTGTTATGAACGATGGGGAGCAAAGGCCAAAACTGATGACTTAGTAAAACATTTTGAGTCGTTACTCCGTCCCCTTTTGCAACAAACAAACAGCATCGATCCTCTGGCCACGTTGCACAACATGACCCCATTGAATTGGTCGGTTCACTCCTCTGTCACTAACTCTCAATCCACTTCTTCTTCTTCCAGCACCATAAATGCAGCTCTTGACTTAGCAACGATCTTAAAATCAGCACAGGTTCTTTCTAAGAGTACTGATCTAAGCGAACTGCTCGAAAGATTGGCATCAATCATGCTCCAGACTTCGGGAGCAGAACGGTTGGTGTTGTTGTTGCCAAGTTACGGTGATGCCAACTTACAGGTCAGGGTCATTGCGACGCCAGAAACTGTTCAACTTGTGTCATCCCCACTGAAGGAAAGCACCTGCCTACCCGTACAACTGATTCAATACGTCCAGCGCACCCGAGAAATTTTGGTGCTCGATGGGGTCAACAATGAACTCCCCGTTGTTGAGCCATTCCTGCAGCAACATTCTCACGCAAGTATGTTGTACTTACCTCTCTTGCAGCAGAACAAACTGGTAGGACTCTTATATCTAGAGCATCAATCGGTGGCTGGGGTCTTTAATCGCGATCGCATCACCATCCTCAATTTTCTCTGCACCCAGGCCGCCATTTCCTTAGAAAATGCGCTACTCAATCAGGAACTGGAGCGGAAACTAGAAATTCAAACAGGCAAACGTGAGGTCAGTGAAGCCCGCTTTCACAACATGGTAAACAACATCCCAGGCGTTGTTTTCCAAGCTCGTTTCACCGCAGATGGAGTCGTTTCATTCACCTATATCAGCCCTGATTGCGAGGATCTTTGGGAGGTATCAGCGGAGGCTATCCTGAGTGGCCAATGTAGCCCGCGAGATTTTGATCATCCCGAAGACCGTCCCATCATTGACCAGAAGATTGCTGAAGCGGGCCAAACAGCA
>CALFCG010000224.1 GCA_937951315.1 uncultured cyanobacterium | reverse complement strand
GCAAGTCCTAGAACAGGTTGAGTTATTTGACCGACTCCATCTCTCTGAAATTGCGGAAGATGGCCAGGGATTGAATGTCTCCAGTCGGCCTGTACCCGCGATTCCCCACCAGTTTGGGAAATTGGCGGAGACTATCCGAGGAGAACGCGATCGCAAGTTCAATGTCTGGCTTGTTTCCGCTCAACCCTCCCGCTCTGTCGCCCTTCTGCAGGAACACGATTGTCCGGCTCAGTTTGTCCCCAACCCCCGCGACTACCCCGCCATCGATAAGCTGCAGGACCAGCGGACTCCCGTCGCTGTGAAATACTCCGGCCTTGCTGAACTGGAAGGTTTTATCCTCCCTACTTTTCGGATCGCGCTGGTTACAGATCGAGAATTCTTTGGCCAACATACCCTGGCGACGCCGACCTATATCCGTAAACGAAGGCGGGCAGCCTCCAAGCAAGTCGATCCCAATAAGTTAGAGCCAGGGGATTATGTCGTTCATCGCACCCACGGCATCGGTAAATTCCAAAAACTAGAAAGTCTCACACTGAACTTTGAGACCCGCGACTATCTGGTCATTCAGTATGAAGATGGTCTGCTGAGGGTTGCCGCTGATCAAGTTGATTCTCTTTCTCGACTCAGGACGAGCAAAGAGAACCCGCCCAAGCTGCACAAGATGTCTGGCAAAGCTTGGGAGAAGACTAAAACCAAGGTCCGCAAGTCGATCAAGAAGCTGGCGGTGGATCTGCTCAAGCTTTACGCTCAGCGGGCGCAGCAAAACGGACATATCTTTCCCGAAGATCAGCCCTGGCAAGCTGAAATGGAGGACTCTTTCCCCTATCAGCCCACACCTGATCAGCTTAAGGCCGCTCAAGATGTGAAGCGCGACATGGAAAGCGAGCGTCCCATGGATCGTCTTGTTTGTGGCGATGTGGGCTTTGGTAAAACAGAAGTGGCTATCCGTGCCATCTTTAAAGCGGTGACTGCCCATAAGCAGGTGGCTTTTCTGGCACCAACCACTATTCTGACCCAACAGCACTACCACACCATTAAGGAACGGTTTGCTCCCTACCCGATCCAGATCGGTCTCCTCAATCGCTTCCGCACCGCTGAAGAGCGCAAAGATATCCAACGACGTCTGCAAACGGGCGAACTGGATATTGTGGTGGGTACCCATCAGCTCTTGGGCAAAGGGGTGACCTATAAAGATCTGGGGTTGCTGGTAATCGACGAGGAGCAGCGGTTTGGCGTGAACCAAAAGGAAAAAATCAAGTCCCTCAAAACTGAGGTGGATGTGTTGACCCTCAGTGCCACACCGATTCCACGAACGCTGTATATGTCCCTTTCCGGCGTCCGGGAAATGAGTTTGATTACGACGCCCCCCCCCTCGCGTCGCCCGATTAAAACCCATTTATCGCCCTACCGAGCTGAGGTGATTGGCAGTGCGATTCGGCAGGAGTTAGATCGAGGCGGTCAGATTTTCTATGTTGTCCCTCGGGTTGAAGGGATTGAAGAGGTGGCCGCTAAGTTGAGAGAACTGGCGCCGAGTGCGCGACTTGCGATCGCACATGGTCAAATGCAAGAGGGCGAACTGGAAGCGACGATGCTCACCTTCAGCAACGGTGACGCTGAGATTCTGGTTTGCACCACCATTATTGAATCGGGCTTAGACATTCCTCGGGTCAACACAATTCTGATTGAAGACTCGCAAAAGTTTGGCCTTTCCCAGCTATATCAGTTGCGCGGTCGTGTCGGTCGTGCGGGAATTCAGGCCCATGCATGGCTGTTTTACCCGAAGCAAAGTACCCTCTCAGCCGCAGCTCGCCAACGGCTCCGAGCCCTGCAAGAATTTACTCAGCTCGGTTCTGGCTATCAGCTTGCCATGCGCGATATGGAAATTCGCGGTGTCGGTAATCTTCTCGGCGCAGAACAATCCGGACAAATGGATGCCATCGGCTTTGATTTATACATGGAAATGCTAGAGGAATCCATCAACGAGATTCGCGGTCAAGAGATTCCGACGGTGGATGAGACGCAGGTGGATCTATCTCTCACAGCCTTTATCCCAGCCGATTACATTCAAGATCTCGATCAAAAGATGAGCGCCTACCGTGCGGTCGCGGCAGCGAAGGATAAAAAAGAACTCACCCAGCTTTCGGTGGATTGGACCGATCGCTATGGTCCTATCCCCACCTCTTCTCAACAGCTGATCCGCATTGTGGAATTGAAGCAAGTGGCTAAATCCCTTGGCTTCTCTCGTATCAAACCGGAAGGTAAACAGCATGTAATTCTGGAAACCCCAATGGAAGAGCCGGGCTGGAAGCTCTTACAAGAAAAACTTCCTGCCCACCTCCAGACTCGTTTCGTTTACACCCCTGGAAAAGTCACGGTGCGTGGTTTGGGTATGTTAAAGGCGGACCAACAACTCGAAAATCTCATCGATTGGCTCAGCAAAATGCAGGGGGCTTTGCCTGAAGCCATTCCAGCGTAGTGCCGGTCGTTGAACGTGATACTTCCTTCCCAGAGGTTCACGTTTAACGAAGCCGTGACAGATTGATTCTCAGCACAGACAACCCCAAGCATTGAAGTTTAGGGAGTGAGTTCAGACGATGCTCACGAAGACGTGATCACTCCGTCAAAGGTCGGATTATAAAGCGGTGCATCAGTATTGTGGAATTTCTTAAGTGATCTAGGTCATTTGAGTGACAGATTGGGCAGACTAACTTGGATTGTGCTGGAACATATCTGAACTCCATCCGAAATCAACCTAAACTTTTGGATGTTTTTTCTGCCAGTTATGCCAGCGATATTGACTTTAAAAATGCACAGATGATGTGCAAGTCGTAAGCAACAAGCGTAAGGGGTACACCGCAATGTTGGCATTCTTATTTACACAACTGATGAGTTTCTAGGTTATTTGCTGCATTTTTGGCTGCTATTTCTGCCTAGAAGAGCAGACCGCTCAAACATTCAATTAAGCACAACCTATATACAAGACATCGTTTGAAGGTGGGTATTTCATGTTTCACCCTAGCAATGGTATCAATCGTCTTTTAGCTCAAATTGATGTTGGACAGATGTGGCAAAAACTATCTCATCCCTTCAGGTCCATGAGCTCCACTAATAAATGTCAAATGGCTCACCGAATCTGCCAGATGGTCCCGGCCCACTGCCCCTTTGAGCGAAATGTTGTTCTGTTTGGGCGGAGCCTCTTCCAGATTCCTGCTCTCTGTAAGCTCAACCCATTCTACGAACAGGTTATCGAACTCCGATTCCGAGCCCTCTCCTATCTGGCCGATCAATGCGATGAAGATGTGAGTTGCTACTGTCGCTAACCTCATCTCTGCTTTGAGATGGTGGCCTTAAGAAAGCAGAAATGCTTTCTTAAGGCCACTCTTTTTTACCTAGGACAGCCAGACGCTTCCTGTCTTTCCTCCGACCTTTCTTCAGAAGAAAGTTGCATCCAGAGGTGGGTAAGGGATTATAGGAAAAACCTGGGCCTGAATGTTTTCATCGTTGTGGGACCTTCCTTGATGATTCTGTGTAATCATGTCCTGTTTTTATGAGTCATCATCTGTGGTCATGCTGTAGATTGATTTTAAATTTTGGTCTTTCAAGAGCTGATCAACAGACTCCGTGTCGATCGGTCGAGAGTAATAAAAACCTTGTCCGCTTTCACAGTTCATCTCTTTCAGTAACTGTGTTTGATCCAACGTTTCAATTCCCTCTGCAATCACATCTAAATTGAGATTATGCGCCAGCATGATAATGGTTTTGACGATCTCTCGGCTTTCAGATTGATCCATCCGCATCACAAATGAACGATCGACCTTAAGGGTATCCACAGGAAAGGTTTGTAAGTAACTCAGAGAGGAATAGCCCGTCCCAAAATCGTCAATACTCAGTTTGATGCCCAATGCCTTGAGTTGGTTTAATTTTTGAGCGACAACATCAGGATTTCGCATGATTACACCTTCCGTAATCTCTAGCTTGAGGCTATCCCGAGCAATGGGAATTTCCTCTAACAGCGCCTTGAGATTCCTCACGAAACCAGGTTGAGAAAATTGACTGCTGGCGATATTCACACTCATCGATAACGGAGATGCTGAAGAAAACTGGTTTTGCCAACCCTGGAGTTTACTACAG
>CALFCG010000223.1 GCA_937951315.1 uncultured cyanobacterium | reverse complement strand
CAAAGTAAAGGGATAGCCGATCAGCAGTCAATCCATCGAGCCAAGTCAGGAATCTTGGCTTAGTGGTACCTTCGTCCTCACCCTAATTCTTGGACAAATGAATGTGACTTTGTTCTGTGGGCAAAGCTATCGGGGGCAGTGGAGCGGTTTCGGCTCACCACTTTTCCCTTTGCTAGTTTGGATGTTCTATTGTTCCTTGCTGGCACCCATGTCATTCGAGTAGAACGGCTAGCAAATGCCCATGCTTGATTCTCTATGATGGCTGTGCAGCAGCATGAAATGGTCGATGTTGAGAAAGGAGACATCTGTTCTCAGCCCTACTGCATTGTTCTACACGTATTAGTTCGGCTCTTGAAATGAACGTTTGTCCTGAAGTACCCTATCCTGGCCCCGCCGGAGCCGGGTGCTTCTGTACCTCGGAGAGCATTGGGAGTTTCTATCTAACTGTCATGGGTCTTCTCCCGGACGATTGCTTCTCAGATTGACAACAAAACAAACATGCTCTTGGCATAGGTTATACAACTGATCAGTATTCGTATATATGATCTCAACTCTATTGATTCCATAATGGAAATCCACTGCAGATAATCTGGCTGTATCTTTCGATAGATATACAGATTTCAAAATAGAATCTGGGTGTGTATGTGTTTGTTGAAAATAAGAATAAAGATATTTGTTCTCAGTTGTGATGAGTTCATATAACTGATCATTGAAAGCAACTTTTGATGGTGATTTCAATATTGTTGTCGCTATTGAAAGGATGTGGCTTGCTTAATTGAGAGCTTGATCTTAGGGGATGAATCAAAAGATAGAACATACAACCGGAGAGATATGTCCAAAATCCTTGTTATTGAAGATGAACTAGCTGTACGTGAAAATATTGCCGAGTTGCTTGAATCTGAAAATTACGACGTCGTTACAGCCGAGGATGGTTTCATTGGCTTTGTCAAAGCTCTCAAGTGTTCACCTGATTTGATCATTAGTGATGTCATGATGCCTCACCTTGACGGCCATGATGTTTTGAAAAGCCTACGTAAAGATCCCCGCACCAACTGTCTCCCGTTTATTTTTCTAACCGCTAGAAGCGATAAAAGTGATATTGAGACTGGTAAGACTCTAGGTGCAACTCGTTATCTAACGAAGCCCTTTCTGCAAAAAACTCTCCTTGAGGCTGTCGAATTAGAACTCAATCAGGAAGAAGGCCAGTGGCTCAATAGCTATAGTCATGGATATCTTGATTCACTTCAACTCGAAAAAAATGCCCTGAAAGGTTAAGGATAATTGCTAGGTGGGACATTGATCATTGAACTGCTTGTCTCCCACTTTCTGTCTAGGAAAGGGGGCATATCGGCTGCGTTTGTATGATTGATGCCTTTGGGAATGAGGATACGAGTTTTTTGCTTGGCAGCATCCGACTTGAGACGACGACGCCAAGGTTCGGAGCCTTTTCCCGTTGGTGAATAATCGTCTACATGTCGGGGAATGGGGCAGTGCCCCTGATCCCTTGATTAGCGATGGGCTGACTCCCGAAATCCTGAGATCTGGACTTGAGCCTTGTCCTGATACTTTTGGATGGCTTGAGGCATCCAGGCAGCACACCTCTCAGCTATTCCAGCATACTTAAAACGGTTGATGTAGATCTGCAGTAGCTCCTGAGACCATTGTCCATAGTTCGAGCGACTGATTTCCCTTCAGACGTTTGCACGTAATCCACCAGTACTTGAGAAGTGAGCCCTATCTTCTGGTCACCAGCCACGCATTGCAGGCAAAACTCATAGTTGCAAAATACTCGATAGTCAGGGTTCCAGAGGGGGGCTCCCTGCCGTTGATGGGTGAACCCGTTACTATCGAACCAAGATTGCTGAGCAATCAGGTCTGCGATCGTGTCACCCGTTTGGGGCGAGATGAAAGACTTTCCTGTTTTGACCACCTGCCCGTCTCTGATCACATCTCGCCGTCGCCATTGCTGGGGCAGTAAGCCGAAGTAACATGGATGCTGCTCGAACCAGTGCATGATTGTGCTGACGAAGGCCGGCCGCAGCGCATTGTCATCATCTAAATAGCAAATGAGATCACCTTGAGCCGTCTCTAATCCAAGATTACGGGCCATGCAAAGGCCGAAGCCGTCTAGAGGGTGCTCGATCTCTCTGTAGCGGGTCTGAAAAGGAAAGCTGTTGTTGTGCAGTAGGTCTCGGGTCGTGGCGTCTTGACCATCGTTGACGACCACCCACTCAAAATCCAGATAGGTCTGATTGAGCAGGCTCGGTAGTGTCATGACTTTGAGCAGATGAGGGCGGTGGTAGGTGGCAGTGATGATAGATAGGTTGAATTGAGAACTCCTGGACGCTTGTTTGATTCTCCGAGATGAGCAGTTCCCAAAATCTTATAGTCCTCTTCTGCGTCTTGAGCACTATGGCTTGCTTGTGTGGGCGTTTGGTGGTGAGACATGTGTGACGGAAACGAAGTTTCTATGCATTGCCGTCAAGCATTGATGGTAGCGGAAATAATGCAGTTTGCATTGCCAGATTGAGTAAAGTTTATCGACTAAAGGTGAGAGAAGATCCTCAATATTTCGGTCAATTCTAATTGGCACAGCTTGTGCATTTTCACCATTTAGATCAAGTGGCGTTGCATTCGGCAATGACTGACTAGTCATATTGTTATCCACCAAGTGGTTCATCGAAAATACACCTTTTAGATGACCACTTGCAGACTTGGAGAACGAGTGTTTTCGACTATAGTATCTTTGGCTCTAAGCATTTGAGCCGCGACTCATCAGCGAACCATTTATCATGATGAGTTTTCACAACAGGCCCTTGCAATACATGGAGTAATGCATGCTTGATACTGTATTCAATATTGATGATTTTGACTTGATAGAGAGGAACATTTTCGATAACAGTCGAAGAGAAAGCCACGTTGACCGAGGTCGAGAAAAACTGAACAGCGATTTCGAAGTAGTTGATGCAGATGAGCTACAGTACACTGGCCTTGAGCTAGAGATTAGTGAGTTTGCCCCATCTGCACAGCCCATTGATTTGGAGTTGAGTCAGCTTACACCTGTTGCGCAGAACCAAGTGAATCCTACTATTGCAGCTGTAAGTCCTCAAGAGCAAAGGACGCTTAATGTAGGCTCATCTAGTCTCTCGATTCCAGATGTATTTAATCAATCTCCGCTTGATCTAATCACTCAATTTTTTCCAAGGATTGATTCCAGCCAGTCTAGTCGAGATGGATTCAATATTGATTTAATCAGTGTGGGGTTGACCGGCAGCCAGCAAAACGTGCTCAGAGAAGCGGCAAATTTCTGGGAAACCATTATCACAAGTGATCTCCCTGATATTCAACTTGGGCCTATCACCTTAATTGATGATCTCTTGATTGGTGCTTTGGGCTCGGACATTGATGGCGAGGGAAATATCCTGGGGCAGGCTGGTCCTGTGCCGGAATCCTTGCGTGCCTCTCTGCTGCCGAGCATTGGAGCTATGCAGTTTGATACAGCTGATCTGGCGGGTGTTGAAGCTGCAGGACAGCTAGATGACTTATTTCTCCATGAAATCGGTCATGTTCTTGGGATTGGCACTCTCTGGGAGGACTTCGATCTGGTTACCAATTTAGGCACGAATGATCCACGGTATATCGGTGAGAATGCAACGGTTGCCTACAACGAAATCTTTGGCGTGGAGGAGTCATCGGTGCCGATTGCAAATACCGGTGGTGAGGGCACCCGAGAAGCCCACTGGCGTGAATCCATATTCGATAATGAGTTGATGACAGGTTTCTTGAATTCTGGTGTGGGTGTAAATAACCCCCTCAGTCAGATTACGGCTGCTTCTTTGGTTGATCTTGGCTACGACGTTGATCTAGAGACTGCTGAATTGTACAGCCCTCCAGATGTTCTCAACGCTTGATCTGTTGTGTTGAGAGTTGAGTTTGCTCTTGCATGGCGGTCCATTTCGTTGATAGGCCTCCTGACCTTGTTCATCATTACAAGATTAGGAAGCCTGCAGACTTAACAGCGTGTTGGTGCAGATGCAGTTGGCAGAAGAGATTGATGGCAGAAGACTGATCAGAAATTATCCCTTTGATATTCAGTCATGTTAATTCTTCGGGCTTGTTCAAGCTAAATATGAATGAGAGAAACTCCAGATTTTGCAACCATTAGTGGTTTAGAAAGGAAAGCGAAATTTCTTTTGTTCTTTGTGCAAAAAGCTTTTATGCAAACTACAAATTTTCTCACTTTGCCCGATAAGAGGCAGTTAGCTTATGCAGAATTTGGTGAGCCGAATGGACATCCCGTCCTGTATTTTCATGGAGGTTTATCCTGTCGCTTAGAACCCTTATTGTGGCGAGACGAGACCATTAAGAGCTTAGGCTTGCGTTTTATTGCTCCCGATCGACCCGGCATCGGACAATCTGATTTTCTACCCAATCGTGGCTTCTCAGACTCAGTCAAAGATATCGAATGTCTCGCGGATGCCTTGGGTTTGGATAAATTCTCAACCATGGGTATTTCTGGTGGCGGTGGATACCCCTTAGCCTGTGCAGCATTGATTCCCGCAAGGCTCTACGCTGCTGTAATTGTCTCTGGTGCGTGGCAAGCGGATGCGATAGCGCATTTCCCAAGAGCCAGTCGCCTTGCTTGGAGGTTGATACGACAGTTCCCTGGTCTAAATATATTGACACTTAAGCTCAAGCAACAATCTTTCAAAAAAAGTTCAAAACAGTTAATGGCCATGCTTGAGAAACAATTTCCTCCAGTTGACTATGCCGTTTTGAAGTCACCAACTCAGATAGATATCTTTCGCCAGATATCGCTTGAATCTATGTGTCTGGGAGTACAAGGTACTGCTTGGGATATTCAACTTTATCTGAAGCATTGGGATTTTAGTTTAGATAAAATTCAGATGCCCTTAAAATATTTTCATGGCGGAAAAGATATGACCATTCCGCTCTCGCTTGCGAAACAAGTCGTCATGGAATTGCCAACAGCTCAACTCGCAGCTTACCCCGAAGAAGGACATTTATCTATAATCGTTAATCAGTTTGAGACGATCGCCAAATCGCTTGTAAATGCTATGTAATCTATCTGAAATTTTCAAGTTGAAAGGAAGCCTGCAGAATTGACCATCCGTTTTCTGAGTTGAAACATGGTTTTACCTCCTTAGAAAACGGATGGTCCTTGTCTCTGTAAGCAAGGCCGTGATCGGATGTTTTAAACTAGAGCGTGTCATCAATTAGATTGAAATTTTCAGATTAAGCCTTCATCTTAAAAGCTTCACTGTCACAAGGATTGAGAGATGAGTCGCCGATATGCCTTGCGTGATGATCAGTGGGAACGCATAGAACATCTTCTCCCTGGCCGTCCTGGAGATGTTGGCGTCACCGCTCGAAATAATCGCCTGTTTGTAGAAGCTGTTCTCTATCGTTATCGAGCGGGTATCCCCTGGCGTGACTTACCCGGACGCTTTGGTGATTTCCGGGTCATTCATACCCGCTTTAGTCGATGGGCTCAAAAAGGAGTGTGGCAGAACATCTTCGAGGTGCTCTCGGATGAGGCCGATGACGAATATCAAATGATAAATACCACCATTGTCAGAGCCCATCAGCATGCTGCGGGGACCCAAGGGAAACAGAGGAAGCCATTGGATGCTCTAAAGGCGGACTAAGCACAAAGATTCATGCCACCTGTGAGGCATTAGACACTCCAACACGTCTTTATTTAAGTCCAGGTCAATGTCATGACCTGCAAGGTGGCCATCAACTATGACAAAGAACTCTACAAATCTCGGCATCTGATAGAAAACTTCTTTGCTCGATTGAAGCAGTATCGGGCAATTGCAACGAGATACGATAAG
>CALFCG010000222.1 GCA_937951315.1 uncultured cyanobacterium | reverse complement strand
TCTCCAACACAACAGGAGCATCTCTTTGAACCCTATACCCGGAACCAGACAGCACAATACCAACCCGGATTAGGGTTGGGACTCTACATTTGCCGTCAAATTATTCTGGCTCATGGCGGAGAAATCGGCCTTGATCATCCGTCTCAGGGAACAATCCTTTGGTTTACACTGCCACAAGCCTAGTGCGCAGAAGAGACATCATGGCTGCCGGGTCGATTTCCAGCCGACAAAATATGAGGCGGTAACAAAGAAGGCTGCTGACGGCCAAACACTGGCGATATCATAAAAAAAATCTCCCTTGGGGATGCTTGCAGACCATTGGCACTGAATGCTGAATCTGCACGTCATCGGTGGGAACAGTTCCGCATAGAAATCAGCAGCATGTCCCGACTTGTTGAAGTTATTGCACAGAACCCAAGCCCCGCTACAAAGCCATCGCCTTCTCAACTCCGCTCCGGGGATTTCAATCCGCTCGTCTTTGCTGGCATTGTGACCCTCGCCGTCAGCGGAACGGCCGCCCTGATTTACTATGTGAGTCGTATTAGTCCTCGAAAAATGAGCCATTCATCCCAGTCCCCGCGTGAACAGTACCTATCCGTTATCGATCAAATTCTGGACGCGACTCCGCAGAATCAACTTTTGCCTAACAAACAAGTCCTCGACCTGCTCGCTCCCGCCCATGATTTTGGCTATCCTGAGCTGTTCGAGCGCTGTTTAGCAGAGCGCAGACAGACTGTCATGGGGACAACAACGGATATCGATGCAAAGCAGAACCCAAGAATTCAGCATCAGATGCAGGTCCTCCAAAATATTGAAGATCTCTGGCAAGAAGGCCCAAACATCTCACCGGATATAACCCCACCTCCCCTAATAACGGAGCCCCTGACAAAGCAACCTGAAGTGCCATCTCAATCTACAACCGAAGAAGAAGCACAGGCCGCCCCCGAGAGACAGCCTGACAGCATTGATCGTCAAGAAGACGCGCCGCAGCCGCAAGAACAGTATTCAACGCTCATTCAAGATCTCCTCGCTCGATACTTAGGTGGAGAATTCCTCTCTAAAGAAGGTTTACAGCAAGCCTTAGCCACAGCATGGCAGCAATTAGAAAACCAGATGACTGTCGATAGCCAACAGCTAGAGGATTGCTTAGCTGAGCAAGAACAGGCATTAAATACTCAAATTCAATCGGCAAAAGACGCAGTCCCCGCCAAGATCGAGCGCTCCTATCGAGGGGTCAAAATGCTCCAACAAGCTTGGGAGAAGTTGGCGATTCAGACCCAAAACACAGCAGAGATTACGGCAACCACCCATCAAATTGCGACGGCTCAGGACACCCAACAGGCTTTCCTTGCTTTGCTCGAAGCACTTGATGTCAATCGCACCCCGATCTTCTCAAACCCGCAGATTGAGCTTTTGGTGGCTGCCCTCAAAAAAAGAGGGCAAAACAGTAGCCTTGCAGATGCTCAAGATATTAAGCAATTTGCAACGGGCCTGGAGAAAGGTTTAGCGGCTTGTGGCCGACTGCAAAGTCATATCACCGGCTGGATTTTTGATGGCCCCGTTCGAGAAGCTGGCTTTCAACAGGGCAAGAATCCCTGGGAATTTTGGGCCAGAAAGATCAACCCCACCCCCACGCAAGCCACCAATGCCTTTTTTCAGGCTGAGCCATCAGCCCAAACGGCTGGCCCCTCGTCTTTACCCCAGGCATTTTTTAAGCTACTCGGCCAGAGAAACCTTTCAGTGCAAGAATGGACGACCCAATCTTCAGCCTATCGCTTAAGTGATTGGGTAGAACTCGTGCTGGTCATGCGTTCTCTACAACTGGGGTTAGTGACCTGGTTTGACCAGCAAGCCTACAACACCAAAGCCGGACCCAAATTCTCGATTTCTGTCTTCTTAACCTTTGCCAGTCTCTGGTCAGAACTCGCCATCAGCACCCGCCAACGTTCAACAGAGAATAACTTAGCTGACGGGTATTTTCAGATCACCTTGCAGATCCTACGGAGTTTTGCTCAGCAGCCCTATTTTCCCCTCTATGGCGGTGTCTTTGCCTCCTTCAGTGGTGGCTATCTGAACATGACCCTTGAATATCTGGATGTCCCCCTGAAGCAAGTCGAAGGGACCCATGAGAAGGCGCGCATATTAACGCTCCTGGGGTATTCTCAACATGCTTTAGGTGAGTACGAACGAGCCCTTACCTTTCATCAACAGGCTTTAGAGATTGCCCGCACTGCCGGGGATAAAGCCTGCGAGATTGCCAATCTCAATCACCTGAGCCGGACCTATATTGCACAAAAAGACTATGAACAGGCCATCGATGGCAGTCAGCGAGCACTGATCCTGAGTCGAGAGTCTGGTGAGCGACGGGGTGAGGCTAATGCCTTGGCCAATGTAGGTTTCAGCCAAGTTTGTGCAGCGCAACTCGTCGAGCAAGCCGACCCAGATCAGTATGTGATTCCGATGCGCTATCTACAGCAGGGCTTAGAGATTGCTCAAAAGTTGGACGATCTACAGAGCCAAGCCCTTTGCCATAGCAGTCTTGGCATCGCCCATCTCACCTTATCTCAGCCGCAGGAGGCGATTAGTGCCCTAGAAGCAGGCTTGGAAGCAGCCAACCGTTCCGGAGATTCATACCTCAAGGGCTTAAATTTTACGAATTTGGCTGAGGCCTTTCATGCCCTTGATCAACCCACATCGGCAGTCTATTACGGCGGTCTGGGGATGTACCTACTGAAACAAATTGAGTCTCCTGACTGGTCTCAAGCAGCAGGGTTACTCAGAGTCATCAAAGGACAAATCGGTTCTGATGAATTTCAAGACATTCTGCAACAGCAAAGAACTCGAATGATCCAAGAAATTGGGGTAGACGGATATGACTATATCCCTGACCTCCTAGCACAGTACTAGGAACTCGCGCCGATCAGGACATATCTCTATGCAGCTCATCATCGACAAGAAACCTGTCGGATGTTTGGCGGCAAAAGCAGGACTAAGAGGAGGTCCAACGCCAGTGAATCAAGTCAATCCAGCTTATGAGCGGTACAGAAGAAAATATGCATGGCATCGGGGACATCCCGATCGGCTAGTTGAAAGGTATATCGATTGAAACAGGCCCCTGCTTCTCCGGGCTGGACGACGGCAGATGCTTGCCACCCATAGTCCATCAGAAAAGATTCCGGGTGATCACAGCCAAATTGCCAATACTTGGCATAGTCACCCGTTCCATTGGCGACAAAGGTATTGATGACATCGCCCCCTAGCCAACTCCCCGGAGAAGCAAGCGTATTGATGGCGGTGAATAAACGGTGCACCTCTGCGGCATTGAGGTAGTAAAGAAAGCCTTCCAGCAGCCAAATCGCAGGTTGTGAGGGTTGAAAACCTTTATCAAGCAAAAGTTGCGGCCAATGAGACTCCGTCAGATCTGCACCAATGGGGTGACGACTCCCCTGCGCTATCGCTTCGCCTAATACAGCTTCTTTGTACTGCAGGACATCTGCTTGATCAATTTCATAGATGTGGGTGTCTGCCCACCAGGCCATCCGATAGGCTCGGGTATCCATCCCTGAGCCGAGCAAAACGACTTGCTCCACTTCCGGAGCATGCCGAGAAAGAAAATCATCGAAAAACCGGGTGCGCACCGCCACCATGGGTTTTCCGGCTTTTTCAGATTCTGAGAAGCGGGGTCGCACCGATTGCATCGCTTCTGGACCCGCGAGTTTCTCCGCCAGCGGATCTCGAAATAAAGGATTTGGCCTTTGGGATTCGAGGGCACGCGTCGCTGCCATCAATCTTGCAGTTGTACTGACGTTAATCTCTAAATTTTCTGACATGAAACGCGAGTCAAGAGCAACCCCATCACCCTAAGAAAAAACAGAGAAGTACAGGAGAAGCTGTTTACTTAAGATGTCGCCGGAACAATAGACGACATGCATAGGTATTTTGGGCACCAATACCCGAACTCAGCCCGTCCGTTCAATACCTCAATAGAGCGTTTGCGCCTGCCGTTCCGGGAGTTCAGCATCATAGGCTTCCTGATCAAATTCATGGAGAACGGATTGAATCAGATTTCCCGCACTCGGCAATGACTGCGGATTGATCTGGGCATCCATGTCCCACAATCGAGAACGCTTCAGAGCACGGGCACATTGAAAATACACCGTGTCAATCTTGACGATAATAGCTGTGACAGGCCGTTTCCCAAAAATTTCAAAGCCTGCTAATAGGTCTGGATCAATCGAAATAGACGCTCGTCCATTAATCCTTAAGGTCTCGTTGAATCCGGGGATGAGAAACAGCAGCGCTACACGGGGCTCTTGAACAATGTTGCGCAGCGTATCAAGTCGGTTGTTACCTCGTCGATCAGGAATGGCCAACGTCTTTTCATCTAGAATCTGCACAAAGCCAGGGGCATCACCCCGAGGAGAACAATCCAGGCCCTCTGTTCCACTACTTGCGATCGCAACAAAGGGTGCGGCTTCAATGAGTTGCCGATAGGTTGCATTGATCACAGGCGTTTCCTTCGCTAGGGCAGCCTCCGAAGGTTGAGCATAGTGCTGCTCCAGTTCTGCAATCGTCGCGATTTGATAACTCACGGCGGATGACCTCCTTGCATTGTGGTCATAAGGTAACAGACCTCACCCAAGGCTGCCATAGGTTAGAGAAGATGCGATCGCAAGTCCCCTATGGGCAGTTTTTACCCGTTTGACCTGCATCATCAAAAAAAATTTGAACTTTTTAAATCCAATGTCAGCCGACGCCTGTACTCATTAACAGAAGCATCTGCTGGATGACTCTGAAAACGGAATTGGGTTGAGCTATCCCCCCATCAGCCCTCCGGTTCAGGGCTCCATCCAGCAAGATTCTTCTCACATTTAGATATCTGCGGTTACAAGAGAAAGCGCTCAAAGGTCTACAGATGTAGGGCTCACTTTTTGCTGTGCCATCACGCAAACTCTCATCCAAAACTGACGGGCCACACCATTCAAAAACTTACTTTTTATTGTTTTAAGCAGAGGTAAATCCATGGCTTTATTTGAAGGAACTGGAGATATTGCATCCGTCGTCGCCGACTTTCAAGCTGCATTAGGAGATCCCAACAACGGCAAC
>CALFCG010000221.1 GCA_937951315.1 uncultured cyanobacterium | reverse complement strand
GGTCCACAATCGGATCCAGCGATTGGTCACCCTACGCGAAGCCCTAGAGGCCGGAAACTTAACACAGCCCATATACGAAAAGAGTCTCTCGGCAGCCCATAAGCTGGCCGGTTCTCTAGGCTGCTACGGATATAGCGAGGGCTCTAACCTAGCGAAAGAAATGGAGCTGATTCTAAATGAACAGCAGGAAACCCTGCAGGACAGCCTTAAAGATATAGCGACCCTAATTGATAAGCTTGGTGATTCGATTGATCTCCAGCCCCCGACCACCCATCTGCCCCACACCCAACCGATCATTCTGATTATTTCCCCAGACCAGTCCTTTATCAAGGCCTTAGAACATCTCGCACCAAACAATAATCTGGCCTTTAACTTTATCCACAAGGTGTCAGACATATGGGCCACCCTTGATAGTCAATGGCACCATGCCATCCTCATAGACCTTCAAAGCAAAGCACAGGTTGACGCTCTTCTCCTTGAATTAGAAGATGCGATCGCAACAGTTCCGATCCTGGCACGGCTCCATGAAGGCGACTTTAACGATCGGCTAAAGCTATTAGAGAATGGAGTTTACAACGTATTCTCGAGTTCCATTCCAGCCCCACAACTTTTACAGGAAATTAAACAGGTCATCCACACTTTGGGGCAACAATCTAAAATCTTGATCGTTGACGACGACCCTCAGATTTTATCGTTTTTAGAAACCAGCCTCGGCCCCTGGGGGCTCCAGGTGTTTACCCTTAATGACTCCACTCAGTTTTGGCAAACCCTTGAAACCATTAATCCTGACTTAGTCATCTTAGATATAGAGATGCCCAATATAGATGGTTTAGAACTTTGCCAACTCATGCGAGCCAATGAACATTGGCAACATCTCCCCGTCCTATTTTTAACCCTGCACGAAGAGAAAAATATTCAAAGTCATGCCTTTGTCGTTGGGGCCAACGATTTTATTCGTAAACCCGTTGAAGTCAATCACCTTGCCAATCGAATTCAACATCGATTGCGACAACACCCTCGGCCAAAGCAATAGGCAAAAGCCCTAGGCCAAAGAAGGTGGACAAGATCCAATCCCCATGGTGAAACTTTTTTGAAAAATCTGCACTTCTTCTAGATTCGGCATCCCGTGAACCAGCACGACAACCTGATACTGTTGCATCGCCTCCAGCGCAGATTGTCCATGTTCAAGATCCTCTAAAACGTTCTGTATGCGAACATTGGGTTGATAGGAGCAGCCACATTCATCCAGAAAAGCCTCAAAATCACCCTTCTTGTGCGCAGGAATGCCTTCTGGCCCTTTGACACGAATGATCCAATGGTCATCATTTAGCAAAACCGTCACAAACTCTATCGGCAACGGAGAGTCGATGAGCCGATGCATAAGCCGCAAGACCAAACTGGCCGTAGCAATTCTGTATAAAAAATCCATATCCCTAAATTCTCAGCAATTTAAGTCTAGGAACTAGAATATAGAGCAAACTTGAGGATTTTATGGGGATGGGGCCGTCAATCCATGTAATCCTTAGGTGAATGTATTTAATCTGTAATAGGTAGAGTCAGGTTGTCACTGTTAGACTTTCATCATTGAAAACATTTCCAATTTCAGAAGAATTTTTAGAATAAAGAAGAGCGATCAAAAAGCCTCAACTTTCTTTACTCAGACATTTTTTTAGAATTTGACTCTCTGACTAACCCAATCGAGTTCAAGGTGAGAAAACAATGCAAGATGTTCTAAATCACCTGTTCTCATCAGGGTCATACATACCCCACGGACATTGCTATCTGTGGCAATCGCCCTTGCTGTGGCTGCACATCCTCTCCGATGGCTTCACGACCCTGGCCTACTACTCCATTCCCTTGATGCTGTTGTACTTTACCCGTCAACGCGTCGATGTCCCCTTCAAAAGCATCTTTTGGCTCTTTAGCGCCTTTATCCTCACCTGTGGCACCACCCACGCCATGGAAATTTGGACGCTTTGGCATCCGACCTACTGGCTTTCAGGATCGCTAAAAGCAGTCACCGCTCTGGTATCCTGCTACACCGCCGTTGAATTAGCACCGGTTATCCCCCAAGCACTGTCGCTGCCAAGTGCCGCCGAGCTAGAGACAGCCAATGCAGCCCTGAAAGCTGAAATTGAAGAGCGAAAACGCATTGAAGCAGAGCTTCAGTTCCGTCTGGATTTTGATCGTCTGGTTGCCAAGCTCTCCACTCAATTCATCAATATAGATGCGGACGCCTTATCTGACGGAATTCAGCAAGCGCTGGCAGAACTCGCTGAATTTATGGAGGTTGAGCACAGTTACATTTTTCAACTGGATGCAGATCAAACAACGGCATCTCTCACCCATGCTTGGACCTCCCCCCAAGCTCCCATTGAAGACAGTGTTACGATTCCTTGCTCAGCCTTCCCCTGGTCAATCCCACAGATTCTTGAGGGTGATGTTCTCTATGTCCCTAGTGTCGATAAACTCCCCCCGGAAGCAGCACTAGATCAGCAAGGTTGGCAATCCCATCGCCTCAAATCTCTCATCTGTGTCCCCCTAAGCATCAAAGATAGGGTTCTCGGCTGGATTGGTTTTGCCACCTATACCCAAGAGAGAAACTGGTCAGAGGCAAACGTTCAATTGCTCAAGATCTTCGGAGAAATGCTGGCGAATACCTTAAATCGTGAACAGGTCGAAGCAGAACGGCAAGCGGCTCAAAAGCAGCTGCAGACGATTTATGCCGAGACACCAAGCTTGACAGCCATCGCAGGGTTTGATGGCTATTTCAAACTCCTGAGCCCACGTTTTGAAGCCCTATTGGGATATTCCCAAACAGAGTTATTAAGCCAACCTTTTATCAACTTGGTCCATCCTGACGACCAATCCTTAACCACAGCAGAGGCAGAAACACTGGCGACGGGGGGCAAAACCTTTGGTTTTGAAAATCGTTATCGCTGCAAAGACGGCAGCTATCGATGGCTCGCTTGGTACGGTGCCGCGATTCTTGAGGAACAAACGATTTATGCCACAGCGGTGGATATTACGGATCGCAAGCAAGAACAGTTAGCGCTAACAAAACAGAATCAAGGACTCCAACTCCTAGCAGCCTTAATTCTCGATATTCGTCAATCTCGTCAAATAGATGATGTACTCCAACAAACGGTCACAGGTCTACAAGAATTTTTGCGGGTTGATCGCGTCTTAGTCCTAGAAATTAACCCTGAGGGATGCATTGCTCGGGCCGAATCCGTCCTGCCGGGACATTCTGAAATTATTGGTGAACAGTTTCTTGATCCTTGCTTTGCCAATGAATACACCGATAAATATCGAGACGGGACCCCCAGCAAGATGGTGGATGTTTCTCAGGTCAACATTAGAGACTGCCATCGACAACTTCTCGATCGCTTGAACGTTAAAGCCAATATCATCGCCCCCATTATTATTCAAGATCAGGTGTGGGGCTTGGTGGTCGCTCATCAATGTGATCACCCCCGAGAGTGGACGATATTAGAAGTTGAGTTACTCAAACAGGTCGCTGACCAAATCAGTGTGGGCCTATCCCAATGGCAATTTCTGAATCAACTTGAACGTTTAGTTCGAGACCGGACAACCGCTTTGGCCCAGAGTCAAACTCAATTTCGCTCTTTGTTTGAGGCCGCCCCAGATCTGATTTATGTTCTGGATACCGAAGGGAGAATTCAAAGGGTTAATCCCGCTGTCATCGACAATCTGGGTTATGAAGAAGCCGAACTCATGCATCAACCCCTTCCGGCATTATTGACTCGAGACTGTCAAACAACCTGTCAGCAAGGTTTTGAGGATCTGCTCGAAGTGGGGTTTCATCGGCAGGAGATGCAACTCAGGTGCAAGAACAATTCAATCATTACGGTGGATTGTTCCTGCACTTTGGTGACAACAGACGATGCCCCCTATATTTTGGTTCTTCAAAGAGACATCAGTGACCGCAAGGTTGTCGAAACAATGAAGAATGAATTTGTATCAGTCGTCAGTCATGAACTCCGAACACCGCTCACCTCTATTCATGGCTCGATCAAACTCCTCAGCACGGGCCAACTGGGCTCTCTATCTCCTCAAGGTGAACAAGTTCTCGACATCGCTCTGCGGAATACCGATCGATTGGGTCGCTTGATTAATGATGTTCTAGATCTTGAACGCATTGAGAGCGGCAAAGTTGTAATGTCGAAACAGCGCTGCCCCGTCACGACTCTGCTCACACAAGCAGCACAAGAGATGCAAGCCATGGCCACCGAACAGCAGGTGATGCTAACCGCCCAACCCTTAAATCTCGATGTGTACGCAGACCCAGACCATATTATGCAAACTCTGACCAATTTATTGAGCAATGCCATTAAATTTTCAGATCCTCAGAGCACTGTCACCTTAATTGCGACTCAGCAAAATGATCAGGTCCTCTTTGAGGTCAGAGACCAGGGTAGGGGCGTCCCCAGTCATCAATTAGAGCAGATCTTTGAGCGATTTCAGCAGGTGGATGCTTCTGATGCCCGTCATAAGGGGGGGACAGGCTTAGGGCTACCCATCTGCCGTCAGATTGTAGAACGACATGGCGGAAATATTTGGGCCGAAAGTACTGAGGGACAGGGCAGCTCTTTTTACTTCACGCTCCCAACATTTAGCAGTATGCAGTCCAACCCCTCTCTTTAGGAACCCATCGGATGTCACAAAAACAGATCCTGCTGATCGATGATGAATCAGATATCCAAATGCTGGCTGAGATGGGGCTCAAGATGACGACAGAGTGGTCTGTTCTCTGCGCCAGCTCCGGCAAAGAGGGCGTTGCGATCGCAACATCAGTCTCCCCCGACGTCATCCTCCTAGACGTCATGATGCCCGAGATGGATGGCCCCGCGACCTTAATAGAGTTGCGAGCCAATGCCACAACCCAGAAGATCCCAATTATTTTCTTAACGGCAAAAGCACAGGCAAAGGATCGCCGTGATCTTTATGCAGCTGGGGCCGACGGAATTATTACCAAACCATTTGATCCCACAACTCTAGCGAGTCAAATTTCAGATTTTCTCAGATGGTAGGGTCAGCAGCCCAGAAAGAGAGAGCATCCACATAAGATCCTTAGATTTACTCCCTACGATGTTCACAATGTAGGTTCTTTCGAATGTGAAGAAATACTGACAAATCAGCGGGATTTTTTCATCAAAAAGGCTATTGAGTGTCGTACAGATCCTCGAGCACACATCCCCATGCAAATCCCTTAAATGATTGAGCAGAGAGCTGTTTAGACTCACGCTATCGCTTTGACAGTCTAACTCAGATGACTGCGCAGTTTGGGGCCTATACTCTGTATGCCATGTCAGCAAACCAACGAACGCTTCTCCTACTCATTGAAGCCTCAGAAGATATTCAAACCCTCATAAAATTCAGCTTAGAATCTATTGCTGGCTTAGAGATACAAACAGCTCGATTGAGTAGTGAAGGACTTCAATACGCCAAGCAACTGCAGCCAGATATCATCATCCTAGATCTGGATACACCGGGTCCCTCCATCCTTCCGGTACTGCAAAAGGAAAAAAAGCTCCACCCCACTCCACTCATTTTGCTCAGCAGCCGAGTCCGGCTCACCGATGAGCTAGAAAGTTCCCGACAGGGAAGCATCATTAATCTTCCAAAACCCTTTGATCCAGAAGAACTAAAACAAGTCGTCAGTCATGTGTTGAAGACTTTAAACCCTTAAACACAATGGCTCAGAAGCCTACATATCAATCATCAGTCAAACGGAACAAGGGCTTGAGTAACTCTTTTTCTATTCTCAAGACCAACTTCTTACATTACCTATGAATGAGATAGCTTAAGCCAGAAGTCTTTAACCCTACCAAGTCAGAACCTCTGCAACCTGTTTGGCCAGAGTTAATACATCAAAGGGCTTAGCAATAACACCTTGAATATCATTTCCAGATTGCCGAAGTTGTTCAGCCAAATCGGGCCGACAAGTGAACAAAATAACCGGGATATCTGCCGTCAGAGGATTAGCCCGCAATGCTTTAAAAGTATGCAAACCATCCATCTCAGGCATGAGAAGATCCAACAGGATGGTATCTGGCTGCTCAGTCATAGCCAGATCAAGCCCCTCGTGCCCACCTTGGGCACTCAGAACCTCCCAATTCGCCGTTACCTCCAAAGCAATTTGAACAATCGTCAACGTAGATTCATCATTATCAATGCTGAGTAATTTCTTTTTTCGACGAGGCATTAGCGATGCACTCCGCAAATCCATCAAGGTCTTTATCATTGGCCCCAACCGGCAAGTTACTGCCGTTTGGGGTTTGGGGCCAATGACAGCCTAGATGGCTTAAATTGGCATATATATCAGTTTTAATGAGTTTCACTCTACCGAATAAATATGAGGAAGTTCGGGAGAGAATAT
>CALFCG010000220.1 GCA_937951315.1 uncultured cyanobacterium | reverse complement strand
GGATGACGCAAATTGCTCGCGACACAGGACTTGGACGTGAAAGCCTCTACAAAGCGTTATCCAATGAAGGTAATCCGGAATTTGCAACCATCCTAAAAGTGCTACAAGCACTAGGCTTGCGGCTTCAGGTTACATCAATCTAGAGTGCCGAATGATGCCAATCATGGTGTGTTCAGATGTTCAACTCTAATCGGAAGTTCCCGCCCCGACAATGCTCAACGCTACTGCTTCTGCAACTTTGATGCCATCAATGCCCGCTGATAAAATCCCGCCAGCGTAGCCTGCTCCCTCTCCGGCAGGGTAGAGTCCCACTGTATTGAGGCTTTGATACTGTGCATTCCGTTTGATACGAATCGGTGATGATGTTCGGGTTTCAATGCCGGTCAAAACGGCATCATCCATTGCAAAACCGCGAATTTTTTTGTCGAAGGCGGGGATGGCTTCTTTGAGGGATGCGATCGCAAACTCAGGCAAACTCCCTTCCAAATCCCCCAACTTGACGCCTGGCTTATAGGACGGCAAAACCGCACCAAACTCAGTGGAAGGTCGACCGGCCAAGAAATCCCCCACCAATTGTCCGGGGGCCTCATAGGTGCCGCCGCCCAGCTCAAAGGCCCGTTCCTCTAAAGAACGCTGTAAATCGATACCGGCCAAAGGCCCATCGGGATAATCTTCGGGAGTAATGCCCACCACAATGGCGCTGTTCGCATTGGATTCATCACGGGCATATTCACTCATGCCGTTGGTCACGAGGCGTCCTGGCTCAGAAGCCGCTGCCACCACCTTGCCGCCGGGACACATGCAGAAGCTATACACCGACCGTCCATTCTCACAGTGATGCACCAACTTATAGTCGGCGGAACCCAAGCGTTCATGCCCCGCCTGTTCACCAAAGCGACAGTGATCAATTAACGATTGGGGATGCTCGATTCGAAAGCCAATGGAAAAGGGCTTCGCTTCGATGTATACGCCGCGGTTATACAACATTTGAAACGTATCTCGGGCGCTGTGGCCCACCGCTAGAACGACCTGATTGCTGGCAAGATAGTCTCCATTTTCTAAAATGACGCCACGCACCTGTCCTTGCGCGATATCAATATCAGCGACTCGAGTCTGAAATCTAATTTCACCCCCCAGAGACTCAATGGTGGCCCGTAACTTCTGAACGATTTTGACCAATCGATAGGTGCCAATGTGGGGCTTATTAATGTATAAAATTTCAGGTGCAGCACCTGCATTAACCAGTTCTGTTAACACCTTGCGCCCGTAATGTTTGCGGTCTCTAACCTGGCTATATAATTTACCATCGGAAAAAGTACCCGCTCCCCCTTCTCCAAACTGGGCATTGGATTCAGGATTGAGACGTTTCTTCAGCCAGAACCCGAAGGTATCAACACTTCGTTCACGAACCGATTTACCACGCTCGAGCAAAATAGGTCGGAAACCCATTTGAGCCAAGAGAAGCCCCGCAAACATGCCGCAGGGACCTGTCCCGATGACGATGGGCCGTCCTCGATGCTTCTCAGGAGCCTGTGCCACTTGTCGATAGGCCATATCTGGCGTAGGGACGACATGTGGATCTTTCTTGAACTGCTTGAGTAGCGCCTTCTCTTTCGAGGTTTCAACATCAACGATGTAGACCAGCAGAATCTTGTGTTTCTTGCGGGCATCGTAGCTGCGCTTGAAGATTGTGTACTGACTCAAGTCACCCTCAGAGAGACATAGCTTCTGAAGAATGGCGCCCTGCAACGCTGATGCAGGATGATCCAGCGGTAGCTTGATTTCGTTAAGGCGTAGCATGCTGACAACAGGGACAGTTGTAAAAGGAAGTGTGCCAGCCTCTTAGTACTCTGGCTGACTCAAGCCTATTATTTCGCGATTTGTTGCCCTAAAGTAGTCCTTCTAGAACAGCTTTGACCACACTCACATCCGGATCTTGCCTGAGTTCCCCTAAGGCTGCTTCTGCTTGTGCTCCCCCCAGATACCTGAGGGCCTTGGCTGCTGCTGCCCGAATGAAAGCATGGTTATCGGTTGCGGCTTGACAGGCAATCTCTAGAGCTTCTGCTCTCTGAGGGGCTTCCTTCAGTTGCTTGAGGTTAGAGAGAGCTGCTCGCTTGACGATTAGGTCCTCTCCCTGAAGACCTAGGGTGCAGAAATGTAAGAGGGTTTCGGGGCTCTTGAATTCTCCAATAACGGCAAAAATGCTTAAACGAATCAGCCAGTTGGAATTCTTCTCATAGATTTCCACCAAATGCGGTAGGGCTGGGGGACCAAATTTAGAGAGGGAATTTGCTGCTTCAGCGATCACATTGTGATCCGTTTCCCGGCTAATGAGGGTGAGGAGGGCCTCGAAAGCTTCGCCATTGCGTTTATGCCCTAAGCCTGAAGCCACAAAAGACCGGAGGGAAAATTGTTCGTCATACATGTGACGCTTGAGCAATGGAACGGCTTGTTCTGGGTCATATTGACGCAGAGCAGTCATGGCCTTCCGACGCAATTGTGGGTTCGGATCGTCAAGAAAGGCTTCTAGATCTGACAGCTCCATATCATGTTCCTCACATCAATAGTCTTTAATTGTAACGTTGTATGAATTGATGGTGTGTTGAACAGACCGCTGACAACGGAAGATGGTTTCCCAGAAATCAGCGTTATGCTCACGTTTTATTCTGTGATTTCTAAGGGGCTGCAGCGTTTGGCGATCAGGACGTTGTGCCATCTGCGCAACTTTCAGCGAGCGCATCATTTAGCGTTGTGCTGGGCCGCATGGCCTGGCTCACTTTTGCCGCGTCAGCAAGATAGTAACCCCCAATATCGACCGGCTGCCCCTGTGATGCATTGAGTTCATCGAGTATTGTTGCTTCCTGATCGCTGAGTTGTTGAGCGAGCTTCGTAAACTGTGTCTTGAGGGCTGCGTCTTGATCCTGTGCTGCTAATGCCTGGGCCCAATACAGGGCGAGATAGAAATGGCTGCCGCGATTGTCTAATTCATTCACTTTGCGGGACGGGGATTTGGCATTGGCTAAATATTGGCCATTGGCTTGGTTGAGGGCTGCAGCTAAAACGAGTGCCCTTTGATTGTGGGTTTTATGTCCGACCTCTTCTAAGGTGACCGCCAGTGCTAGAAATTCACCTAAGGAGTCCCAGCGCAGATGCCCTTGATCGAGAAATTGCTGTACATGCTTCGGTGCAGAGCCCCCTGCGCCAGTTTCAAATAATCCCCCGCCGGCCAGCAACGGCACAATGGAAAGCATTTTGGCGCTGGTGCCCAATTCTAAAATTGGGAATAGATCTGTTAAATAGTCCCTTAAGACGTTGCCAGTGACGGAAATAACATTCTGCCCGGCTTTGATTTGTTCGCAGGTGAATCGCATGGCTGCAACCGGCGACAGAATTTTAATCTCCAATCCCGTTGCGTCGTGGTCGGATAAATATTGATTCACTTTTTGGATCAGATTGGCGTCGTGGGCCCGGTTAGCATCCAGCCAAAAAATAGTTGGATAACCCGTCGCTCTGGCACGATTGACAGCCAATTTCACCCAGTCCTGAATCGGGATATCTTTCGTTTGGCACATGCGCCAAATGTCCCCTTTTTCGACGGCATGTTCCATGAGAAGGCGACCGGCAGCATCCACGACCCGAACGGTCCCGTTGGCAGAGATTTCAAAGGTTTTATCGTGGGAGCCATATTCTTCGGCTTTTTGAGCCATTAAGCCCACATTGGCGACGTTCCCCATGGTGGTGACATCAAAGGCCCCCTGCTCTTGGCAAAACTTGATGCATTCTTGGTACATCGTCGCGTAGCAGCGATCGGGAATCATGGCTTTGGTGTCTTGGAGCTGACCCTCCGGACCCCACATTTGACCCGAGGAGCGGATGGCCGCCGCCATTGAAGCATCAATAATCACGTCACTGGGGACATGCAGGTTGGTAATGCCTTTGTCGGAGTTGACCATCGCCAGTCTTGGCCGGTGGGTGTGGGTGGTTTTTATAGACGTTGCGATCGCATCCCGTTGTTCGTCAGGTAACGTTTGGATCTTGGTATAGAGATCTCCAAGCCCGTTATTGGGATTGACGCCCAGTTTTGCAAAGGTCTCAGCATACTTCTCGAACAAATCCTGGTAATAGACGGTCACCGCATGGCCAAACAAAATGGGATCGGATACCTTCATCATCGTCGCTTTCACATGCAGCGACAGCAGGATATCTTCAGTCTTCGCGGCCTGAATCTCTTGGGCGTAGAAGGCCCGCAACGCCTTCACACTCATTACGGCAGCATCAATGACTTCACCCGCTAGTACCGGTGTCTTTTCTTTGAGAACCGTGGTGGAACCCTCCGCCGTCACCAGCTCAATGCGGACATCCCCTGCTTTTTCAATAACGACAGATTTCTCTGTGCCATAGAAATCTCCCCCCTGCATATGGGCCACATGAGATTTTGATGCAGGCGTCCATGCACCCACTGAATGCGGATTTTTTTGCGCATCCTGCTTCACGGCTGCGGCCACCCGCCGATCGGAATTCCCTTCCCGTAAGACAGGGTTCACTGCACTCCCGAGGACCTTGGCATACCGGGCTTTAATGGCGACTTCCTGATCGTCCTTTGGAGTGGCCGGATAACTCGGGATGTTGTACCCATGCCCCTGTAGTTCTTGAATGGCCGCCGTGAGTTGAGGCACAGAAGCGCTAATATTCGGCAGCTTAATGATGTTCGCTTCTGGCGTTTTGGCCAGCTCACCCAATTGAGTCAGGGTATCGGGCTGTCGCTGTGCCTCAGTGAGCCCTTCCGGAAAATTGGCAATAATCCGTCCCGCTAATGAAATATCACGGGTCTCTACAGCTACATTGGCAGCCTTTGTAAAGACTTGAATGATGGGCAGCAAAGAATAGGTGGCCAATGCCGGTGCTTCATCCGTGAGGGTGTAGATAATCTTAGCGGTTGGATCGGTCATGTCTTTCCGTGCGTGTTTACTGTGAAAACTGAGGCGAGTCAAGGGCGCAGCGAGGCGGAGCCCTTCAAATTTTACTTGCTTGCTACGGACTCGGAATCACTTAGGGCGATGGATGTTATCGAAGGCTGGATTAGTAGTCACTATCGGCGATACAAATTCCTTGGCACTTGATGCCGTTCGTTGCGGTGCGCCGGCAATGGGGGCAGAGAATTTTCTCCGTTTCCGGATCACTTGTATCAGGCGTACTGGCCTGAGGCTGTGTGTTTTCCGCTTGGGGATTCAATGTCATTGCGATAGAGCGTTCCAGATCTTAGGATTGCGATCCACGCGGATCTAGTGTGTCTCGCAGGGCATCACCCAGCAGATTAAAAGAAAGGACCGTAAGCACAATTAACCCTGCTGGGGGCCAAACTAACCAAGGTTGTAGCGCCAGAACGGAAGCATTGGTGGCCAGTGAAAGCATATTTCCCCAAGAGGGATCCGGCTGCTGAATCCCGAGACCGATGAGGCTGAGCACCGCCTCTGCACCAATAAAGCTGGGAATGGTTAAGGTGGCTGAAATAATGATGTAGGTCGCCGTTTGGGGCAACACATGGCGAATGATCACATAGAGTGGTCCTCCCCCCATGGCCTTAGAGGCGAGGACAAATTCGCGTTCTTTAATGGAGAGCACCTGACCGCGAATCACCCGAGCCAGACCCGACCAGCTAATAAATGAGGTGATCAAGATAATCAGTAAAAAGCGATCGCTACTGGATAGACTTGGCGGCAGAACTGAGGCCAAAGCCACCAGCAGATAAATGCTGGGTATGGTCATTAAGACCTCGACCAAGCGCATGGTGATCGTATCGGTCCAGCCGCCGAAATAGCCAGAAATCCCGCCCACCAGCATGCCCAGCGGGAATGAAATCAGGACGCCGACAAGGCCGATGCTGAGGCTGATGCGACCACCGAAGAGTAAACGACTAAACTGATCACGGGCCTGTTGGTCGGTTCCCAGCAGATTAATTTTGCCTTCGCCTACCGCACCAAACAGGTGACGATCGCTTCTAAAACCAGAGAATAACGTTACCGTTTCAATTTTGGGGTCTGCGAGAGAGAGGCGGGTGGGGAGCGGTAACTGCAATTTCCCCACGTTGTAGGCAGAGGCTTTGACAAACAGCCGAATCGGCGAGGGATTTTGGAGATCAACAAGCGACTCTCGTTTGCCCGTTTTTAAATCCACCGGCCCCAG
>CALFCG010000219.1 GCA_937951315.1 uncultured cyanobacterium | reverse complement strand
AAGAGAAAAATAAAGATCAGGCTTCGACTTGCAAGAAAAACTGCACTTTCATACAGGTGCAGCCCAAACCACAGGCAATGAAACCAGACGATCATTGCAGGATGAGACACTGTCTAGAAGGAGGTTCTGTCCAAATATTTTTCTGCAAATCATATCCCCTGTCTCTTGTGATAGATTGCCCCTTTCTGTAGCCATATATACAAGACTACTGTTTGCAAAAACCATAATATTTAATAACTGCAAATATCATGCAGACCCTTCTCAAGGCTCATAATGTCAAAACATTTTCCTGTCATTATTATTGGTGGTGGACAGGCAGGCTTATCTATTAGCTATTGCCTCAAAAAACGCAGCATTGATCATCTCGTTTTGGAAAAACATCGCATTGCCCATGCTTGGCAATCCAAACGATGGGATTCTTTTTGTTTAGTTACTCCAAACTGGCAATGTCAGCTTCCAGGATATGCCTACCCTGGGCCGGATCAAAAGGGCTTTATGCAACGGGATCAGATTGTTGAATACATCAAAAATTATGCACAGTCGTTTGATGCTCCCGTTCAGGAAGGAATAGAAGTATTACAATTGCGGCGACAGGCAATTGCAGCAGAATTTGAAATTACAACGACAGCAGGAAACTTTACTGCCGATCGTGTCGTAGTGGCCATTGGCGGTTATCACAATCCACGGATTCCAAGACTAGCAGAACGCTTACCCACCACTCTCCACCAGATCCACTCCTCTGAATATAAAAATGCACAGTCTTTACCCCCGGGAGCAATCTTAGTGATTGGGACTGGGCAGTCTGGTTGCCAGATTGCCGAGGATTTACACATAGAGGGTCGGCAGGTCCATTTATCGGTCGGGAGTGCCCCTCGATCACCGCGACGGTATCGCGGTCAAGATGTCGTGGCCTGGCTAGATCAAATGGGGTATTACAATATGCCCATTGATCAGCATCCCAAATCGAAGGTAGAGGTGCGAGCCAAGACCAATCACTACGTCACCGGGCGTGGCGGTGGTCGTGAAATAGACCTGAGGCATTTTGCCCTGGAAGGGATACAATTGCACGGGAGATTAACCAATATTGTTGAAGGCCAATGCGAATTTCAAGATGATTTGGCCCAAAATCTCAATCAAGCAGATGCGTCCGCCGAGAGAATAAAACAATCGATTGATGCATTTATTTTGAAGCACAATATTGAAGCACCTGTTGAAGCGCCCTACGAACCCATTTGGCAGCCGAAGGATACTGCTTTGAGCTTGGATATTCAAAAGGCAGGTATCACAACCGTGATTTGGGCGGTGGGGTACAACTTAGATTTTAGATGGGTTGAGATTCCGGTCTTTGATGGACAGGGCTACCCCAGTCATGAGCGGGGAGTTACACCAATCTCAGGCCTATATTTCTTAGGTTTACCTTGGTTATACACCTGGGGATCAGGACGGTTTTCAGGAATCGCTCAGGATGCACAGCACCTAGCACACTGCATCAGCACAGATTATTGGAGAGGGCGCTTGAGCAATCAACTCAGCCCCCAAACCATGGTACCTGTGTAATCACAATGCTCTGAATCTAAGCCAGCCAGCCTTTCTTGGTAGCGATAAAAACAGCCTGAACCCTGGTTCGCACCTGCAGCTTTGCCAAAATGTTCTTGACGTGGAACTTGACCGTCCGCTCGCTAATATAAAGCTGCTCAGAAATGTTGCGATCGCGACATCCACAGGCCAATAATTCCAGTATCTCCTGTTCTCGTCCTGACAGTTCAGACCGTTCAGAATTAGGGACTGATAGTGGAAACTGTATGCGGCTCTTCACAATTTTGCCATCGGTTTCTGTTTTTAAATGCCCCTGAAGCTGCTCAATTTTTTGAGCCAGACCATCAAAGTGAGCTTCGGGCCCCCTTAAACGACCTCTCGTCACCGGAAAGATGACCTCAAAGTTGATCTGATCTGGCTCATAGATCAACCGGCAGTAGTGACCTTCAATAACTTGGACTTGCCTTGCAGCCTCCACCATGAGCTGATGCACCGCCAACGAGACAGGCTGCTCTAGACCAATGAGACTTAGCTCGTTATGGCCCAACTCCTGACTCAAGTGTTCCGAGAGTGTCGGAGGAAGAACCGTATTTTTCTTGCGAATCTGAAGGGCTTCTTGGTAGGTCTGGGCCGTCGTGATTGCTCCCGTCACAGCGACACTCAACAGTTGCAGCACCTCTAAAAATTCTGCACTGAGCGGCGCTTCACTAAAAACAGCGAGGACCCCCAACGCCTGATCTTGCAGAACCAAGGGCAAACCAGCAAATCCTTGAATATGATTGGCAATCACCCAATCACGATCTTTGACCCAGGTTTCTTCCGCCAGACAATTACTCAAGAAGGGGATACGGTGCTCGGCAATTTTCCCGACTTTATACGCACCCATAGGAACCGACGCAAAGGAACCATCAATATGGGTATAAAGCCCTGATGAAGCGACCAGATTCAGTGCCGTGCGATCGGAAGTTGTGATCCAAAGACGGGCAAATAAACAGCCAAACTGGTCGACCAAACCATCGGTTACAGTGGTGGCAATTTTTTTGACGGTATGTTGATGGCTCAAGCCTTGCATCAACTTGCCGCAGCGCTTGAGATCAAACAGTAAATTTGAACTTTCGAAATGGTACTCAGACACAGGGACACTTAATATCCGATGTGTCTTATTACGTCCCAAATCCAGGTTCTGTAATGTAGCTGAGGATACGGCTAGGTCAATGCGCACACCCTTAACGCATATCAAATACCGAGAAAACTCATGACCAACATGTAATGACGACGAAATCTTCGCGGACTATTATCAACGGCAATAAGGCGTACCTTGGTCCTACGGTGGGGGAGGGTCATCGGATCCAACTCATTTGAAAAAGCAATGTGCCCCAACCTTCAGACAGAGTTTCAGGGATCAGTCATCCAGCGAGATCATCTTTTTCCTAGGCAAACCTTGAAAATGGAATCCTTTTGCTTCAGCGAAGAAAGACAGACCGATTCATTAAACTCAGCCATTCTGCCAAGATCAGGCAGCAAAAAAGGGCTAGTGCAGACCACCAGCCCCATATTTTGAAAACCTGAAATAGGTGCTAACTGTGAACCATCAACTTCACGTTTGCGTTTTGCAAACCAGGACGCTTAACCTCAGAAAGTGTTTTGTTAACGGCATACTTTTGGTTAATGGAGTTGATTAACTCAGTTTGATTATGCTTCTTAGCAACGCCCCACAAGTCAGCAATCAGATCAAACGAACCGTCAGTGTTGCGAGACCAGCCGAGATCATATTCGCCTTCCAAAACAGCAACTAGGTCAGCCCGAACACGCTGGCCATTGTAGCCCCGGACATCAGCTTCAGTCTTGGTGGTGATTCCAAGATCTTTGAGCGAGGACTTAAGAACCTCAGCGTCGGTGATTTTAGTGCGAAGAGTACTAAAGTGTGACATTGAATTTTCCTCCGAAAATTTGAGAATGGTAACGTAACTGATTCAAAGCAGAGATAGTCAACTAAACACATCTCTGGTTAGGGTGGCAAGCGCTGTGCTAGCCATTTCTCCTGTTGGGAGCAGAAGAAAGCTTTTAGAACTCCAGCCGCTGATATTCAGCGACGGAGGCCGCAGCCGGTCTCGCCCGTTGCCTAGCCCAATCCCTAAGGGCGGTGACCTGTTCGGTCATCGTCTTCGAGAGCGGGAGCGTGGCTCGACTTGCTGCAATAATATCCAGCTGGGTAAACTCGCGATCCTGAGCAAAGGCCTCATACATGGCAGCCACAATGGCCTGCTCTATCTCTGCACCGGAAAAACCTTCACAGATGTTTGCCAACTGGGGAATATCAAAACGCTCAATGTCTTGGCGACGTTTTGATAGGTGAATTTTGAAAATCTGCTGCCGCTCTTCTGGGGTCGGCAGGTCCACAAAGAAAATCTCGTCAAAGCGTCCCTTCCGCAGGAACTCGCCCGGAAGGCGATCGACTCTGTTCGCGGTCGCCATCACAAACACTGGAGAACTTTTCTCCTGCATCCAGGTCAGAAAAGACCCAAAAATTCGACTAGAGGTGCCACCATCAGAATCAGCACCGCCGGCACCGCCCGCAAAGGCTTTATCCATCTCATCGATAAACAGAATAGCTGGAGAGATAGATTCTGCCGTCTTCAACGCACTCCGGAGATTCGCTTCAGAACGCCCCACCATTGAACCGTCATACACACGCCCCATATCTAATCGCAGTAGGGGTAAACCCCAGAGGCGGGAGGTCGTCTTAGCAATCAGCGACTTACCACAGCCAGGGACCCCCAAAATCAACATCCCCTTAGGCTGGGGGAGACCGTACTCTCGGGCACGTTCCGTAAAGGCGTTAGAACGCTGCTGGAGCCAATGCTTGAGTTCTTCGAGACCACCAATGGATTTAAGGGTCTCGTCAAAGTCGATGTACTCTAGAATGCCGTTGCGACGAATGAGCTGTTTCTTTTCGGTCAGAACAATATCGACTTCCGTCTCTGTGAGCTTTCCAGCCGTAACGCTGGCCTTGCGATAAACTTTCTCGGCTTCATCGCGCGTTAGACCCAAAGCCGCCTTTAAGAGCTTCTCACGGGTATCGGTAGAAATCCGCGAGCCCTCTAGCCGCTCGGTCAGAACATCATCAATCTCCGACATCGTGGGCAACGGATAGTCAAGGACAACCACATCCTTTTCCAGCTCCACCGGAACCTGCTGCAGGGGTGACATCAGAATGATGGATCGATTGGTGCCCTTGAAGGTTGCGATCGCATCTCTCAACCACCGCACGACCTCAGGACTATCTAAAAATGGGTGCAGATCTTTGAACACATAGATGGCATCATCTTGCCGTCGAAAGGCATCCTGAATCGCCATCTGCGGCGCTACGGTATTGCGGGGAGCACTCTTCTCTTGGCCATATTCAGACGTCCCCTGCGTCATGGTCCACACAAACAGTCGCCGTTGGTGGCCCGCTGTTTTAGCAATCGCATCAATCGCCTGCTCAGCTCGCTCCTCTTCAGGAGTAATGAGGTAGATCAAGGGGTATTGAGCCTTGATTAGAATACTCAACTCTTCTT
>CALFCG010000218.1 GCA_937951315.1 uncultured cyanobacterium | reverse complement strand
CCGCTTAGCTCCATTTAGAAATAATTCAAAAAGTTAAAATTACTTTCAAGGGCTAAATGAACCTGGGTTCGGGGATGTTCGACAGCCCTAATTTAGGCATGTCAGCTCCTCTCAGAAATAGCATTTATACATCGATGCAATGAGTCAGTTGGTTTAGGGGATGCGATCGCAACGTGCCTTCCCAGATAGGATCAAATATCTGACCTTAGGCCCCGATATCCCCAGCCCCTATTACCCTAAAAACCTCCACCTGCTCAGCCTTTCCTTTCAAGGTCAACGCCCCCCAAGCTTCGACTTCATATCGATCTTCCAGGTAATTGAGGGTTTCTTGAGCAATCAGCACCCGGCAGGCCGATGGCTGTCGATGCTTATCAACACTTTCAAGGCGAGAAGCTGTATTCACACCATCACCGATTACGCCATACTCCAATCTCGCCTTACTGCCAAGACTCCCAACCACCACAGACCCCGAAAAGATCCCAGCCCGCATCTGGACCTCTGGAAGCCCCTCAGTTTGCCACCGTTGATTGAGTTTACTTAAACCTTCTCCCATAGCCAAGGCACAATCGACAGCTCGCTGCGCATCCTGTGCGATCTCATCCCAACTTTCGCGCGGAATAGGCACCCCAAACGCCGCCATTAACCCATCACCAGTGAACTTATTGATCACCCCATGATGGTCAACAACCACACCGGTCATCACCTCAAAATACTCGTTGAGCCAGTTCAACAGTTGCTCCGCTGACAAACGTTCAGAGATCGTACTGAACCCCTTGAGATCGGTAAACATCAGCGTTGCCATCAGCTCAATCCCAGGCAACTTTCCGCCCTCTAACAGCTCATCGCGCCGTTGCCAAAGGGTTTCTGCAATCTCAGGCGAAGAACTTTGCCCCAACAGTCGCATCACCATCTGCTGTTGCCGCTGCGCCTGCTGAGCTCGATAGGCAATAACACCGCCACCCGCCCCTAAAAATGTCAAGAAAGGGGGCACAAGAGGCACCCACACCGAGCGAAAGAATAAACCTTGACCCGCAACAAACAAGAGACTAATAGCCACTCCACTCCCCAAAACCAACACCAGGGGGCGGCGCACAATCCAAAAAAGTAGTCCTCCAATCAAAGACCAAAGCAATATCCAAGCCATTTCTAGTGGCTCAGACCAAACGCGAATTAGGGATCGCTCACCATAGGCAGCATCTAAGAACTGACTCACCTTCTGCGCATGAATCACCACACCAGGCATTTGCGGCTGATTTCTAGCTCCGGAATTATAAGGTGTGAGATACAGATCCTTCCCACTTGCCGCAGTCACCCCAATCAGGACAATCCGATCTTTGATTTTTTGGGGCTCGACTCGACCTTCAAGAATCTGCGTCAGGCTCACCTGCTCAACACTATTTTGAGCTGAGCGATAATTAAGCAGAATCTGGTAAGTACCCGAAGCATCAATACGGGCATAACCACCATCATCAGATTTCAGAGGCAGAAAGGTAGTGGAGCCGATCTGTAAAACATTCTCATCAGCATCACTGGGCTGATCTTCAATATTTTCATCTCGAAGATACCGCAACGCCACTCGAAGCGAAAAAGAAGGGAAATAATCATCCATGTAGAGCAAATTGCGCCGCAGGACACGACCTGAATCCAGCACGATGTCATTAAAGCCAATTTGTTCCTCAGGCAACCCAGGAGGTGGCGGAACTGTAGCACCGGCTTGGCTTTCATTGCCCAAAAAGGTGATGGCAATCATCCGATCTGATTGCTTGAGCTGTTCAACCAGAGCCAGTCGATCGGCTTCAGCCGTTTCGGAGGTGCCAGGCTGCACTAAGATATCTCCACGAAACATATCTAACCCCACCACCCGAGGCTGATAGGACTGCAGCTTTTTTAACAACGTCACCACGACTGCATCACGTAATGGGAACTGACCTTGATTTTGAATATCCTGTTCGGTAATACCGACCACCAACAAACGCGGATCGGGACCCAAATCAGGTCGAGCCTGCATCAGTCGATCATAGACGGCTAGCTCCAAAGACTGCAGACGACCAACGTGACGCCCGCCAAGGACAAGGGCAACCGAAGCTAAAGCAGCAATGATAGGAGGCAGGCCATAGGTCACGGCAACCGCTCCTACCCCAGCAAATCGAACTCGCATTTGAGCTAAAAACTTCAAAGAAGGTTACCCAAAAGCTATACCTCTGCGGTAAGAGTATAGAGGATACCTCAGGACTTGGGCACTTTATGGCTGACTACATTGTTGTTACTCTCAGTGATCGCACCTTGGCCGAAACCGCCGCCCAAAATTTAGACGCTGCAGGTCTACCGCCAGCTCAGATCAGCATTTTCGGCCAGGGTTTCAAAATGCCCGATTCCGACCCTCTCTTTGATCCAACCCTACTCAAGTGGCAAAGCATGAGACGGATGATGCTGTGGCTGCTTCCCTTTGGGTTCTTTGCAGGGGTGACCTTCAACCAAATCACGCAGCTCACCATCGTTCCTGGACTCGGCCATGTGGGTGACGGATTTATTGGCGGCTTATTTGGGTTAGGGGCTGCAGCAATGGGCAGCTTCGCCTATGGTGGCGGAGCACAGCTCTATCTCGACAAAGACTTAGTTCCCTTTGCCAAAAGACTGGAAAATGGGAAATATCTGGTAATGATCAAGGGATCTCAGCGATTAATTCAGGATGCAAAGCGGGTTTTAAGAGTCCTTGACCCTGAAATCATGACCATTTATGAGGATATAGATTAGGACAGATCAGTAGACAACAAATTAGATTCTCAGAGTAAGCTATAGTTAATCTGTATTTCTAAAGTTAGATAAGTAAAATCTTATTTTTATCAAAAGATAATATTACCTCTTTATGAAAGTTTTATCAGAGCGTATTTCCATTTTTATTGATGGGAATAACATGTTTTACGCTCAGCAAAAGAATGGATGGTTTTTCGATCCACGCCGTATCCTAAGTTATTTCACCAGTGAACCAGGTGTAAAACTCTGCAACGCATTCTGGTATACAGGTCTCAAGGATTCCCAGGATCAGCGAGGATTCAGAGATGCCCTCATCAGTTTGGGCTATACCGTTCGCTATAAGATTCTGAAAGAATATTATGACGATAATTCAGGTCGATACTCCCACAAAGCAAATTTAGACATCGAAATTGTAGTGGATATGTTCAACACTGTTGAGCAATACGATCGCGTTATTCTCTTTAGTGGTGATGGCGACTTTGAGCGAGCAATTGAGCTTTTACGCTCCAAGAACACGCATATCACTGTAGTTTCCACCGAAGGAATGATCGCCAGAGAACTACGGAATGCAACTGATCAGTATATTGATCTAAACTCCATCCGAGATCAGATTGAAAAAAGCGATTTTTGAGTCAGGATAGCGAGTGACCATTGACCACGATAGGAAACCTAACGAGATTCCTGCTCCGCTTGCTCCGTTAGCCTTTAACAGAAGAGCGCCAAATAGCCTGTAGTCCTTCTCGATAGGTAGGATACAGAAGCTTGATACCCAAGTCAGTTTTAATCTTCTGATTCCTAACGCGACGACATTCGTTCCAGAAAGAGGCGGCCATCGGGCTCATCTGAGAGGGTTCAAATGGCACTACTGGTGGCGGTGTGATTTCCATCAGTCGATGGGCTTCTAGAATTAAGCAGCTGGGTTCTGTGGGTTCGTCATCCGCGACGTTGTAGATATTGCCTGGGTTGGGTTTCAACATGGAAGTGCCAACGGTTTGAACGATATCATCAACATGAATGCGACTAAAGACATGCCCAGGCTTATGTATATGTTTCGCTTTCCCTGACTGCAGACGTTCAAAAATGCTGCGGCCAGGACCGTAGATCCCTGGCAAGCGGAAGATATGAGCAGGTACGGTTGATGATAAAAACTTAGACTCGATGTTGACTCGATGTTGCGATCGCAAATTACTCGGCTTCAGTTCACTTGTCTCATCAACCCAAGCGCCCTGAGAATCGCCATACACACCAGTAGTAGAAAGATATCCAAACCACTGTAAATCCAGCGATTGCAGCGTATGCAGCAACAGAGCCACCACCGGATCGACACCATCCTTTGCTGGGGGAATACAGCTCAGAATATGGGTAACGCCTTCCAACACCTCAGCAGCCAGCACTTGAGTCTTTTCCCCATAGGCAAAAGCATAGCTTTGAGCGCCAAGACCGGGAATCGGTGAGCCCGTTCGAGTCGTCAACAGGACCGATATTTGTCTTTCCAGGAGCCAGTAGGCAAGGCGTTGTCCTGTATAACCACTGCCTAAAATTAGAACTTTCATATATTGAGCGCAAGCCTAGAGGTTCATCAAAAAAATAACCAGCCCCTATCTTTCTAGGGGCTGGTTGCTTACGATTTAGGGCTGAAACTACTCAACTGCTTGTGGCAGAAGTTCTCGTTTCTCACCGGGTTCAATATGAACCTTACCTTCTTCATTGACGTCAACGACCGCCGTATCACCAGCCTTCACACGACCGGAGAGAATCTCTTCAGCCAATGTATCCTCTAGCAGGCGCATAATCGCTCGACGGAGCGGACGGGCACCATAGCTGGGGTTGTAGCCCTCTTCCACTAGACGCTCTTTAAAGCGTTCGGTGAGCTGCAGGGCAATCTCCTTCTCTGCCAAACGGCCAAAGACTTCCTTGAGGAGAATTTCGGAGATATCCTTGACTTCATCCTTCGTGAGCTGACGGAAGACAATGATCTCATCCAAACGGTTCAAGAACTCAGGTCGGAAGTACTGCTTCAGTTCTTCGTTGACCAAGGACCGGATCCGGTTGTACTGAGAATCCACTTGATCTTCAGCAAAGTCGAAGCCGAGGCCACCGCCTCCCTTCTCAATCACCTTAGACCCAATATTGGAAGTCATAATCAGCATGGTGTTCTTGAAATCTACCGTGCGTCCCTTGGCATCGGTCAATCGACCATCTTCAAGAATCTGCAACAGCATATTGAAGACATCAGGGTGTGCCTTCTCAATTTCATCAAACAAAACCACCGTGTAAGGACGCCGCCGCAC
The DNA here is from genome assembly GCA_937951315.1 of uncultured cyanobacterium. GTDB lineage: Bacteria > Cyanobacteriota > Cyanobacteriia > Thermosynechococcales > Thermosynechococcaceae > RCC1774. The sequence continues at coordinate 3,245 of CALFCG010000218.1, read as the reverse complement.
CGCTTCAGTGAGCTGACCACCTTCGTTATAGCCAACATACCCCGGAGGGGAACCAATCAGCTTCGAAACCGTATGGCGCTCCATGTACTCCGACATATCTAGACGCACCATCGCATCTTCAGAACCAAAGAAATAGGTGGCTAATGCCTTAGTAAGCTCAGTTTTACCCACCCCAGTCGGACCGGAGAAAATAAAGCTAGCAATGGGACGATTGGGATTTTTGAGCCCCACTCTTGCCCGTCGAATCGCTCGGGAGATCGCCTTAACGGCTTCTTCTTGTCCAATCAAACGCTGGTGCAGGGTATCTTCCATATGCATCAGCTTGTCGGACTCAGTCTCCGTCAGCTTGTTGACCGGCACGCCAGTCCAGGACGCCACAATGTGGGCAATATCCTCTTCTGTCACCTTGGGTGATTCATCGCCACCACTTTCGGAGCCTTCATCTCGCTTTGCTTGAGCGATGGTTTTGATCTCGGACTTGATCTCCATTTCTCGATCGCGAAGACCACCGGCCTTATCAAAGTCCTGGGAGCGGACAGCATCGTCTTTATCTTTCAGAACCTGGCGTAGCTCTTTATCCAACTCTTTAGCAGCAGGCGGCAACTGAGAGTTGATCAAACGAACGCGAGACCCCGCTTCGTCAATCAAGTTAATGGCTTTGTCTGGCAGATAGCGATCTGAGATATAGCGATCAGATAGCTTAGCAGCAGCCTCAAGAGACTCATCTAAAATCTTCAGCTTGTGATGTTGCTCATAGCGCTCTCGCAAGCCGTAAAGAATTTCAATGGTTTCTTCGACAGAGGGTTCACCCACCATCACAGGCTGGAAACGACGTTCTAGCGCCGCATCCCGCTCAATATGCTTACGGTACTCATCCAGAGTCGTGGCACCAATGCATTGCAGCTCACCCCGTGCCAAAGCAGGCTTGAGGATATTGGCAGCATCAATGGCTCCCTCAGCTGCCCCTGCACCAATGAGGGTATGTACTTCGTCAATCACGAGGATGACGTTCGACGCCTGCCGAATTTCATCCATGATTTTCTTGAGGCGTTCTTCAAATTCGCCTCGATACTTGGTGCCCGCAACAAGAAGACCAATATCTAGCGTCACCACCCGCTTTTCTTCCAGAATATCGGGAATATCGGCGTTGGTAATGCGCTGAGCCAAGCCCTCTGCGATAGCGGTTTTACCGACCCCTGGCTCACCAATCAGTACAGGATTATTCTTGGTCCGACGACCGAGAATCTGAATGACGCGTTCGATTTCTTGTTGACGACCCACGACGGGATCAAGCTTGCCATCCGCAGCTAGCTGGGTCAGATTCGATCCAAATTCATCGAGGGTGGGGGTTTTAGTCCGTCCTGAACTACCACCAGCCGTCACTTCTGCGGTTTCACCCAGCATGCGAATCACTTGGGTACGGACCTTGCCGAGGTCAACACCTAGATTTTCAAGAACACGGGCAGCAACACCCTCACCTTCACGGATCAATCCCAGGAGTAAGTGCTCTGTGCCGATGTAGTTGTGGCCTAGCTGACGGGCCTCTTCCAGCGATAGCTCCAGTACACGCTTGGCTCGCGGAGTGAAGGGAATCTCCACCGCAACGAATCCAGAACCGCGACCAATAATTTTCTCAACTTCGACCCGAGCATCTTTGAGATTGACGCCCATGGACTTAAGGACTTTGGCGGCAACGCCTGTCCCTTCGCCAATTAAACCTAAGAGGATCTGTTCTGTACCGACAAAGTTGTGTCCCAAGCGGCGGGCTTCTTCTTGGGCCAGCATAATCACTTTGATGGCTTTTTCTGTAAAGCGTTCAAACATCGCGTCTTCCCGTACCTGCTGGTAAAGCCAATCTTAACATAGACAAATTTTGTCAATACGGCTTTATGAGAGAGTTTAACCACATTCCGGCTTGTTTTGCATTGACCTTAAAAAGGACGTTGAATCACGAGTCAGAATGTAACTTGATCTCCTGTCATCTATTCTACGGTTTTGTCATAGCGGCAGGGGAAACTTTTTCGAGGAATGAGGTACGGAAATTTCACCATCCCCACCGTCGATTCGCGCTTGTTCAGATCTCAAACGCTGGGGTAAACCCATAGGAGTCTGCGCGATTTTCGATGCTGCGCTGCCAATCTTGGAGTTGTTGCTGGAAGGCAGGCGTCTGCATTTTTCCGCGCCAAAGAATGAGGGCGTCTTCCCCCGTCTCTGCGTAATAGCCTTTGCGACGTCCTGCCGTTTGAAACCCAAATTGTTGGTAGAGAGAATGGGCAGCGTGGTTCGAGACCTTGACTTCCAGAGTGGCGCGGCTAAGGTGACGTTGCGTTGCGATCGCAAGCATTCCCCAGAGCAACATTTGTCCCAATCCCTGCCGCTGATGACAAGGGTCGACAGCCAGCAAAATGATATGTGCCTCGTCTTCAATCCCCCATAAACATCCCATGCCCAACAAGTCGACATTGCTGAGATGATGCTTGACGACTCCCACGAAAGCGCTACTGGGCCTTTCTAATTCCTGGCGATAGCCCTCCAGCCCCCAGAGTCCTCCCAAAGCCCGCTGATCTAAAGCAACAGCAGCGGGCAGCAAAGCAGCATCCAGGAATCGGAATATTAGGTCCGGTGATTTCACAAAAAGCTTTAAGGGCGTTCCTACCGCACAATAGCCCAAAACGTGAGTCGCAACCGGCCAAAGAGCAAAGGTTTATAGGAACCCATTAAGCGAGACGCTGCTTCCGTTTGAGAACAACAACTCCACCGACCAAGAGTGCCAAAGCACCCGCCGTCAGGGGAGACTCAGGGACTGCAGGCGCTTTAGGTTGAGCCGTAAACAACCAATCTGATGAATAAAGATGAGGACTCAGGCTTGGATCTAAAGGCGCAGGCGCATGATTTAGCCAGCCCCAGCCAGAAATGCCTTGATGACCACGGTGGCCTTGATTATTATCACCATCCCCTAAACGGAAGCTATAGGCATTGGCTCCCGAAAAATCAGCCAGGTTATAGACGTCACCAGAGGTTTGACGGGTGATGGTACCGGTGCTGCTTCCCGCATTTCGGCCATCCACCCAGACATCATCATCTCCTGCCACCTGCTGGACATTGTGATAAGTAAAATCAATCGAGAACAGTTCAGGGGAATCGTATGAATCACCCTGGTCCAGACCTCCATAGGCTGTCCCTGAAATGTTAATCGTGTTGCTGGTGACGTCGTAATTGAGACCGACACTGGCCCCACCTTCAGT
>CALFCG010000217.1 GCA_937951315.1 uncultured cyanobacterium | reverse complement strand
TCATTGAAACCCCTGCCAATGTGGGGCAAGTTGCACCTCCATTGCGCCCCGTGTTTAGCCGTTAATCGAATTCCTGTAGAGAAACATCTCAAGCAGCCAACCGCTCCATCAACAGACTGACGCTAGCCAGAAATCTGTCGGTGGAGCAATATTCATGGCATATTACCAGCCAGAAAGCGATGCCGAATCATCGTCTCCAGCTCCTGGTATTGCAATTGAAAGAAAGCTGGATCGACCTGGAACATACAATAGTGCAGCCCCATACCATCAATCACACTCACCAACATACGTGCAAAGGCATCGGCATGAATCGTGGAATTGATCTGCCGAGCTTCTTGCCCAGCCCGAATGGTATCTGCGAAAAATTGACTCAACCGCTCTAACCAACCCTCAAAATATCGACTTAAGCCTAAAGACTCATCCAAGGCTTTACTACCCAGAAGCTCCATAATCAGGGGGTTAACCACGGCAAATTCATCCTTATCGGCAAAGCTGAGCTGAATCCCTTGCAAAATAATCTCGATGGGGGGCAACTCAGATCGCTTGAGGGTCACTAGCTGAGCATCTAATCCAGCAAAAAATAGATCAAAAATCTCTTTGGGCAAGGCTTCTTTGGTGGGGAAATATTCGTACAGCGTTCCCTTTCCCATACCTGCAGCAACGGCAATATCGGCCATCTTGGCAGCGTGATACCCCTTCTGAGCAAAGGTTGCGATCGCAGCCTCTAAAATCTCCCGCCGCTTCGCCGCTTTATCGACAATCTTAGGCATGCCCCATCCTCACACTCGCCCTCCAAGAGACCATCGCGATCCCATAAGACAGGGAATAGCAACAACCTCAAGGTTTTCAGCATACCCCCTTCAGAGACCAAAACAGGCATCATTGACATTTGACCGACCAGTCGGTCATAATAAATCAAGACCTTGTATAACAGCCCCAATTTATACAACGATAGGAGGTTTTCAATGTCCCACCTTGATCGGCCTTATTTCCAGTCTGTTGTTTGGACGCCTTCAACATCCCGGGCAGTCCTTGCGGCAATGAAAACCATCGCTACGCTAGAGGAAAGGCGGCCTCTGGATCAGACGTCTCGTTCCATGCTAGAAGCAACCCAAACCTGGGTTTTCAAGAGCGCTATTGCAATTGATGACTTGACCTCCATTGTGCCAAAGGACCTTGCTCTGCAGGTCAAAGACCATCACCAGCAACAGCAAGCACTCCAGTTTTTGATTTTGATGCCCTACCTGGATATGGAGGTTGATGCCAGGGAGGTAGCGCTCGTCAATCAATTTGCCGAAGCGTTGGGACTGACTCCCCAAACATTAAAGAGTTTGCGCTTGGTACAGGCTCGAAAATTCAAGCAACTCTTACTTGGGTATACCTGGCGGTCTTTCTCAGCGATCCTCCCAGGGGAAGGGTGGTGGCAGAAGCTTAAAATTACGTTCACAGCATCACGTCAGTATTTAGGAGATAAACGCGTCGCCCAACGGTATCAGGCGTTAGAGTCTTTACCCACCGGAACATTGGGTCGAGAGTTGTATCAGTACTATCGCGATCGCAACTTCCCACTCCCGGGAGAAAGGAAAAGCTTTAGCGAATATCTAATCGGTCACGATCTGGTTCATTTGCTCAGCGGCATTGGGACGGATATGCAAGGGGAAATCACCGTTGCTGGTTTTGAAGCAGGCATGAGCCGGAGCCAATTTGGGTTTGAACTTCTGCTAGAAGTCATACTTGACTTCCATTTAGGGCTGGAGTTTACAACGATGGGGATTCTAGAAGCAGGATCCAACCACCTCGATCCCAACGCCTTGATGCAAGCCTATGCCAGAGGACAACAGATGTCATTTGACCTGCTAGATCCAGCCTGGGATTTTGAAACCGTTTTTGCCCAACCTATTTCCGAACTGCGGGAGCTTTTCCAAATTCCTGAACGATCCCAAGAGGCTCCAAAGCGTCTTCTCAAATCAGCATGACTCTGTTCCGTCTCTCTATTCACGCTTTAGGAAGACGGATCAGAAGTCGGTTTCTTAGGTTGACTTTTCTGAGGCGGCTTCTTGACGACAGCAATATTTTTACACTCTTTGAAGCTACTCGAATCATTGATATCAGACTCTTCAAGAGACACGGCCTTCATCCCCTCTGCAGCGGGGTCAAACTTCCCACCATTGGGTCCTTTCTCTGGGAAAGACTTCTGCCAATCGTCCTCAAGATAACAAGCCCCTGCTAACAGAGCCCCCTTCCAAGCAACACCCGAGAGATTAGCCCCTCTTAGATCGGCCTCGCGAAGATCAGCATAATTCAACTTTGAATTCTTAAGGTTTGCTCCCATTAATACAGACCGATATAATCGCGAGTCTTGCAATCCAGATCCACTAAAGTTTGCACGACATTTCTTTCGGTTCAGCCAGGCCAGAGGCCGTTGATAAAACGTATCTACAAAGAAATTTCCTGACAAATTTTGTTTACAGTTTTGTAAGGAAATATAGGCACCTTCTAAGTTAATCCTTTCCAATGGGGCATCTTTCAAAACAACCCCAGTCAGATCAGAACCGCTCAATTGGATGGGTGTCACAAAGGGGCGTTCATAGGACTTCGCCTTAAATTCCAGGATCCAGGCACAGCCTGAGGTCTTCCAGTTATCTTCAGAGACAATAGTGCATAGATTTCTATCTTTTTCAGCATTGAGAGGATTCTGCTTTATTTGGCCAGAGAGAAAGACAGGCAGGGAAGTCACCTTCGCCTGATCAATCTTTAAACCTCGGACATAGACCAATTCCTTGCGAATAATATTGTTATTAATAAACTGGCCAATTGTCTTTGCCGAAAATGTTGGATTTGAGAGCCAGGCTTCGCTCAGAAAGCGAGGTTGAATCTTGTTCAGCTTTGCCCCATGCAAAAATCTTAAAAGAGTGCCTTTTGTTTCACCATCCAAAGTTTTCAGCGTTGTTAGCGTTTTAGCATTCGCTGAGGATCTGGCTTTTCGAGCATCAGAATCAGAAAAATCCAAGCTCCCTAACTTATTTTCGAGCAGGAGCTTCGAGACCGTATCAGTATAGGAAGCAAGTGATTTCTCTCTTCTTTTCTTCGCTTCGATCGAAGCAGGGACTTGATAGATTAAAGAGATAGCAACCAAAAGAAATATTAAAGCTGCAAGCCCCTTTGCAAACCACTGGAGCAACTTTTTTTTCTTAGAATCAGGAGCTGAATCAGACGCAAATAATCCCTGATTGACGCCATCACTGATACCCCGTCCCGAATTTTGTAGCCTCAGATTGACGCTGCCGATATTCAGCTGACTGACGGTCGGATCTGCTAAATCTCTCCCATAGGCTAACTTTTGTTCATCGAGTTCTCTCAGTTCACTCACACTGGGAATCAGGGTCTCGTCATAGGCAGGCTTCTGCCTAAAGACTTCATTAAGCTGCGTCAGCTCCATCGCCTTCCATTCAAAGATAAACCTTGCCCCATGCGGTTTACCCAGCGTCAAAGAATCTCCGGATTGTATCTGTTCAGAACGTTCGACCTTTTGGCCATTTACAAACGTACCGTTGGGTGTTTCCAAATCCCACACTAGCCATACCATTTCTCCTTCTACATCTTCTAACTTTACTTTTGCGTGATATCTAGATGTATTGGAAAACTCTGGTCTCAGATAAATTTGACAATCCTTAGACCGACCAATAAAAGTCGCTTCTTCGTGCGACAAAATATACGGCTCAGAGGCATTTTCTTTGCTAATTGAGCCGGGGTCATTCTGCAACGTTAGAATCGCAACCCAGTTTGTGGAAGATTCATTCATTTTCAGAAATTCTCATCTGTACAAGAATTTAGGGGTGGGGTATTTTCGTATAACCATTGGAGCATTTGTTTATCCTAGCGCTCATAATGCCTGGTTATCGTATCGTGCGGTGTGCCCCAGCTGTAGTGGGTAGGGTCACAAAACGGTTTGAGCCACCGAAGCGATAAGGCCCCAACTTCAAGACACTTAAGGGCAAAGATCCTGTTAAGGCTTCAAGACCAAAGACTTCTATCGTCCCAGCCTCTCTCAGGTAAAAGGCAGCCATTCCCAAAAGCCTTGCCAATTAATTTGAGGCAGTTTCAACCCCAAGAATCTTCTCTCATCTTGTTCCGGGGCTGAAGCCGTGGGTTCAGGGATCTGCTCCTCTCGCCAACGTACAATCTCATCCGTTAAGGGCTCTAGAGTGGTCCCAGGATAATAAAAATCTAGAATTTTCGAGGCTGACCATCCCAGCTTGCTTAAATGTTGGGCTCCCGTCTGACTGAGACCCACGGCATGGCCCCACCCCCCACCGATGAACCGATACCCCTTCAGCACCTTATCTGGGGGGGTGAGATTCTCTGACTCGGCTTCATCTTCAGCTCCGCTGACAGCAGGAGGCTGGGGTCCATACATTGGCTCGACATAAAAGAGTAAGCTCTTAGCTCCCCGAATTCCTTGCACAATCTCGTCTTTATGCAGCTCCACCGTGCCGATATCAGTGGTCACCCTCAAGGTCTGGACCCGTCCTCCATGAGAGCGCTGGGTAATATCGAGCTTCTGAATCGTGCCAAAGCCCGCTAGAGGATGCTGTTTTTGCGTGAGAAACTTACGCAAAATCTGATTCATTTCCGCTAAAGGTGGTTCAATCTTCCAGCGAAAGGTTGGCCAAGTCACCTCATTAAACCCCTGCTTGAGACTGACAAAGGCCCTAAAGTTATCCGGTTCAGCCAAGCTACGAGCATTGAGGTCCCACACAGGGTTGGGGACTGCATCGATTTTGGTCCTGAGATAGGGCCGAGGCTCACCTTCCCAGACTTCTTCGAAGGATGCGGTGACACCTCCCGTAGTTGAGGAATAGAGGGCATCAATCAATTCGTCCTCATAGGTCAGCACTTGACCAGCCGTATTTGCGATCGCTTGATCAACCCGAGGCTTTGCCCCGGAGAGTCCGCGATACACCTGACATTGGGTATCGGCACACAGCTCATAGTCATCAATTTTAAAGCGACGCAGATTTCGCAGGGCATAGGTGCGCGCAATGATGGCTTGCGCTTGAATGGAGGTCAATGGTGCTGAAAAGCCAATTTCATAGGGCACCACTCCCCGCAAATAGATCTCCATGGGCACCTGATTAACAAGGGTATAGGTACCATAGGCATTGGGCTGAAAATTGAGGGTGCCACCAAATTTTTTCTTCTTCACCTGTAGCACTTGCTTGCCGGCCGTTATGTTCACTGAGTCACGACTATATCGGTAACCGTCAACCACCCAGCTCAATCGAGGCTTTTGAACCAGACGCTGCTGATCGAGAAAGACAGCTTTGTCTTGCTCTTTGAGCGTTTTGACAAGCTGGTCCCGCTTCTTGGGTGAATCGTAATGATCGCGCTTTGCCCAGACCTGCCACTTGCCAGGTTGAGCGACTTCTACAGGAATCCCCTGCTTGCGATAATCTAACGCCCTTGTCTCTGCACTTTCAAAGCTACGAAAGACGCCCAACACAACGCGCTCTTGCACCACAGGCTGAGGCAAGGGCTGAGGCAGAAGATCAAACTGCACTTTATCTGTCGCCAAGGTTTTCACCTGGCCTTGATCGGGGAATTTCAGGGTAAGTCGATCGCCAGGAAGGGCCTGAATCATCAAGGTATCTTTGGGCTGCTCACCAAAGCGCTGCACAATACCAATCTTCACCGTCGGATTCGAGGTCGCTCCCGCAACATCTGCCAACAGAACCCCTACAGCGACTAAAACACCGCTAACGTATGGCATCTTTTTGCTCATTGCACCTGTCACCAAAGCCCCTATCCCAATCCACTCACTCATATTTCTTGAATGCTAGCGTATACAGCCAAAAGCCTTCGAAGCAGTTACAAAAATCGGCCTTGCAAGGCGTACTCATAACGACTATGATTTAAGAAAGAAAATCAGGACATTGATTGTGGTTCGAGTTGAAGATTTAGCACTAACTGAGATTCACCGCCCGTTATACCGCCAAAACGATCAGGGCAAGGTAGCCGCGTTAATGCAATCCATCCGCGATGTGGGCCTGCAGGAACCCATTGAGATTTTGGAGGTGGAGGGGCGTTACTATGGGTTCTCGGGCTGCCATCGGTACGAGGCTTGTTCTCGGCTAGGCCACCAAACCATTCGCTGTCGAATCCGTCGGGCCACCCCTGCAGTGCTGCGAATGCATCTCGCTTAGTCCTTACGTTCAATAGGAGATCTTTATCATGCCAGTCTCTTCCATCCCCATTAACATCGGCATTGACGAAAAAAATCGCCAGCAAATTGCCGACGGCCTATCCCGGCTTTTAGCTGATACTTATACGCTTTACCTCAAAACCCACAACTTCCACTGGAACGTTACGGGTCCGATGTTTCAGACGCTGCACCTCATGTTTGAGGGCCAGTACAATGAACTTGCCCTGGCGGTGGATGCGATCGCAGAACGAATTCGCGCATTAGGTTTCCCAGCCCCTGGCACCTACAAAGAATACAGTCAGCTAACGTCTATCCCCGAAGCTGAGGGCGTTCCCAGTGCAGAGGACATGATTCGTGAGCTAGTGGAAGGCCAAGAAGCAGTGGTCAGAACAGCTCGCTCTGTCTTTCCGACAGCAGATGAAGCCAATGACGAGCCCACGGCAGATCTGCTCACCCAGCGCCTCCAGATTCATGAGAAAACAGCCTGGATGCTGCGCAGTCTTCTATAGAAGGCTTTGAGGTATAAATTGCCTTCAGGCATTGAGGTGATGAGCTGCCACGGCCTGCGTGGCAGCTCATCTAAAATTTAATTTTTCTGGGTTGCTTCTGTCACCAAACGGAAGAGCCCATGGGTAATGGGTATGCCAAATGCAGCGAGTAAAAAGACCTTGATGCATAGAAAAAGAAACGCAAACATGACTTTGCCTCAACCTATTTGCCAATGTTTAATCAAACGAAAGCCTTGACGTAGATGCAGAAATTGAAGGCCGATGGTTAACCACCAGAACCTCGGTTAGAAAACCCTGCTTAGATAATTATACCTGGGGTTGAGGCGTCAATAATCGCGCCAGACGTTATGCCCCTAGGAACAGGAGCGTATTCAGTTCAGAAACTCTGATTGATAGAGGCAAGAAAAGAACGTTGGCTATTTCAAGCATCTGGCTAGCCTTCATCTATGTATATTCAACGGTGTATAAAAGATAAAGATACTGATGGAATTTCTCAGTTAGCTCGGAACATGAACGTTTATACATAGCAATGCTGGCAGATGGATGATTCACTTACGTCCCGCAACGCCTGACGATCTGAAGTTATTACGCCATTGGGATGCACAGCCCCACGTGATCGCTTCTGACCCTGATGATGATTGGGAATGGGAGATTGAGCTGTTTCGCGATCCAGATTGGCGTGAGCAATTGATCGCGGAGCTGGATGGGAGGCCCATTGGGTTTATCCAGATTATGGATCCGGCTCGCGACGACAGTCACTATTGGGGGAATGTCCCGGCTAACTTGCGGGCGATAGATATCTGGATTGGGGAAGCCTCCGATTTAGGTCAAGGGTATGGGACACAAATGATGCAGTTGGCGTTAACTCGATGTTTTGCAGATCCGGTAGTGACGGCGGTGTTGCTCGATCCGTTGGTGAGCAATACCCGCGCCCATCGTTTTTATGAACGGCTAGGGTTTCGATGTTGCGATCGCCGCCAATTTGGTACTGACGAATGTTTTGTCTATCAGCTAAACCGCGCTGATTGGTCCTTAAGGTCTGGGGAACAGAGCAAGAATTAACAAGCTACCCTAGAGCTAGGTTGAATTATCACGCAAGCGTCTAGATGTGGAGGTCTAAGTGAGCGTTGCAACAGCAAAGTGGACTGTTGATGAATATCATCACTTGGTAAACATCGGTGCTTTGGACCATAAGCCAGTTGAACTACTGCAAGGGGAGATTGTGCAAATGAGTCCAGAAGGCCCATT
>CALFCG010000216.1 GCA_937951315.1 uncultured cyanobacterium | reverse complement strand
CGCAATTTTGTGATGCAAACCGTCCTTCAAGAAGAAAAAGCGCAGAACTCCAAGCTGCCTAAATTTATCGGTAAGTTGTTGGCGAAGGCGCTAACAAATTTTGGGCCCCAGGGGCTTGAGTTTGCTAAGTATTCCATTGATTACCATACGATTCGGAACTATTTGTTCGTGAAGCGCAAGTGGGGGGCCAAGGCTGATCAGCATATCCCAGGCTATTCCAAACAGATTGTGAAGGAATACGATCAGAAGGGGCAAATTTCGAGGTTGCTTCGGTAATCGGAGCTTATATATCGCGTCGCTGCTATGTTTAGGCATCACAAGGGTCATCCTAAGGTTGAGACCCTTTTTGACTGACACGCGCTAAATGACGATTACGACATCAAAGCCACAAGCTTCTGTCGCAGAGCTATTCATTGTTCTTGGGATCGCCTTTGGTCAGTTTATCGTTAGCTCATTACAGAGTTTTGTCTATCGTGCAGCTCAATTGCCGGGGGCTGAGCATCTGATTGTATTTACTGATGAAGTCTTAATTAGCATCGTCAGCTTTGAAATTGCTATGGGGCTCATTTGCTATGTCATTCTTGCTGTCCGAGGGTGGACCTTGGAGGATTTTAATCTCCGCCCTAGTTGGAAGCTGACGGCGATTGGTTTTCTGTTGGTTGGTTTAGATTACTTGCTGTTTAACGTTGCCTTTTGGTTAGTGGGACTGCTGATCGGAACTCAGATACTGGAATCAGTATAGTTTGAAAATCAAGTCAGCTTAATTCCGGTAATCTTACTTTCCGTTGTTAATCCCTTATTTGAAGAGGTCTTGGTGGTGGGCTATGCAATACCGACTGTGAAACGGCTTAGTAATGCTGGTATCGCGATCGCATTTAGCACAACATTGCGTCTGATTTATCACCTTTACCAAGGTCCAATTGCCTTTGTTAGCATTTTGCCGATGGGGCTTTTGTTTGCTTTTGTCTACTGTCGTTGGCGCAAGTTGTGGCCCCTTGTTGTGGCCCATGCTGCACTGGACTTTATTCCCTTAGTTTTTGGATAAGTTAGGTATTGAAGTTGAGGAGTTGCGATCGCAACTCCCTCCGAAACCCTGAATCAAGATATTGACGCTGATGGCTCTGCCAAAGCTGCCAAAGCTGCCAGCGCTCCTGTTGAAAAAACTGTGATAGAGAGGGAATTTTCTGTTCCCAATCTGTGCCTAGATCATCGGTCAAAAACTGATTGAGCACCATCTGATCCTGCAAGCGACCCAACTGATCTTGAATCAGCCTAAATTCCTGGGTTTGCTGTCTAAACGCATCATTGTAAAAATCTCTAAAAAACTCGGTTTGATACCGGACCCCTTTCATCTGCTTGCGGAGATCATGCAACAACGACTCCCATTGATGAAAGTCTTGATTCAAAGTCTCGAGATCGGAGATCTCTTGGGGCACAACACCTCCCGCTTGTGTTGTAACGGCAACCAGCCAGGCCGGATGCAGCAACAGCTTCGTAATCAGCGGCAGAAGTAGATCCGGTAAAACAGTCTGGATCGGCAGTTGAGCTAACGACGTATATTTTGGATGCTGCAGCCAATCCTTTATTGTGCTGACAAAGACACGGTATTGCTTGCCCTTCAGCAGCTTTTGCATCTGGTTAAACTGAGTGCTGCGTCGCGTTTGTAAGCGCTGGAGTAAAAGCTGCAGTTCCAGAGCTTCGGCAGGGGTGAGTGAGGTTTGCTGAAGGTACGCCTGAAACCAGATGTAAAGTACATCTAAATCTCTGACGTGGCCCAGCTCCTTCGCGATTTTGGAAATTTTGCGGTTTTCTATGGGGGTTGCGATCGCAGGCTCAAAAACCTGCAACGCCGTCCGCAAGCGTCGCATTCCCACCCGCATTTGATGAAGGGGTTCAGGATCTCGATCGCTTAATACATCTGCTTTATATTTAACAGACTTTTTGAAATGCTTTTGAATGGCTTGATAGGCACAGTCACCAAACGACAACAGGCTCGAAGACGGCAGTGCCTGACCCTTGTCTTGCCTAGCCTGTGTTAGCGCTTGGTTCTTCATAGGGGTGTAACGAATGACATCGCCACCTCAAATGAGCAGGTGTGATTCTAGAAAGTGGCGAAATTAACTTACACAAAGGTTGGCAACTCCTGACCTCGTTGAGATGCATTGCCACAGTCAATCACAGTTGCAATTTTACTCTAAAAACAATAAAGAAGGCGGAATGTATAACGTCTTTGTAGATTTTTGGCTCAATCCAAATCTTCAGTGATAGCGATTCCAGCTCAGGTGTAATATCTATCTGGCCATGATTCGAATTATGCTCAGACGATTAGCTTAGAGATGCTTCTCAGATAGCCTCTTAGCCACCCTCGCTATTCTATAGGATGAGCTGTAGCGACGCTTATGTGGTTCTGTGTCACTGAGGTTCAGACGGTCGTAGAAGATGTCAAAAAATTTCTACTTCTCTTCACCCGCTGGGTCACGACGAATGCCCAGCTCTTTTTTACTAACCTTGAGCTCTTTCCACAGGGCTTTGACATCTTTGTAAGCCTGCCCTGGAGAAATTTTGCCACCCGTCTCTAATGCGCAGATATAGCCGACTTTCTGGGCAAATTCCTGCAAATTAGAATTAAATGCAAGGTTTTCCGGCGTAAACTTCCCCTGATATCGACTTTGCGGGTACAGAAGCTTATCTTTCTCAAGATTATCCAGCTGTGGTGGATCGGACTCGTTCACGATGTTACCACTTACCTCAAGGCAGGTTGCACCCATCATTGTAGCTAAAATCTAAAGTTCTCGAACGACAGAGAAGCAAAAATTATATTCCAAGCAGATTTTTGCACTCATCCTCATCAATTCTGGCTCAGGTAAGGAGATAACTTTTTTCTGAGAGATTATTTTGAACCCTTACTGATTGCTAAATGCAAGGGTTATGGAAACGTTAACCCGGCCTTTACCCTGGTGTCCCTGCAAAAGCTTTAATATCAACCCATTAATGTGGTGTATAACTTCGGAAAATTTATGAGCTTTAAAGTTCGATCAACGGGACGCTTGACCTGGGTTCTTGGGCTAATGGTCGCACTGGGTACCGCTGCCTGTGGTTCTGTAAGCGATGCCCCCTCAACCTCTGGATCCTCATCAACCGAAAGTTCAGGCGGAGGCCTCAGTGCTAGCCTGAGTGGAGCCGGAGCCTCCTTTCCCGCTCCGTTATATCAGCGATGGTTCTCTGAGTACAACAAAGAAAATTCTGGTGTTCAAGTCAGCTACCAATCTGTCGGCAGCGGAGCTGGTGTTGAACAATACCTAGCTGGCACCGTCGATTTTGGGGCTAGTGATGCACCCATCAAAGACGAAGAACGTAAAAAGTTTAGTGACAAGTACCAGGCCGAGCCGATTCAGGTGCCCATGACCTCAGGGAGCGTTGTATTTGCCTTTAAATTGGACGGTGTCGATGATCTCAAGCTGTCGCGTGAAGACTACTGTGGCATTGTAGAAGGCAAAATCAAGACATGGGATGATCCGGCGATCAAAAAAGCCAATCCTGACGTTACTCTCCCCAGTAAGCCCATCAGTTGGGTCCATCGTTCCGATGGCAGCGGCACAACCTTCTTATTTACGACCCATATTGAGGCCGCCTGCCCCGGTTGGTCCGCAGGTAGCGGTAAATCTGTTGAATGGCCTGTGGGCACTGGTGCGAAAGGTAATGAGGGAATCGCCGCTCAGATTCAGCAAACAGATGGTGCCATTGGCTACGTTGAATTTGCCTATGCAAAGGAAAACGGCATATCTATGGCTGCGATTGAGAATAAGTCCGGCAAGATTATTGCACCGACCCCTGAGTCGGCAGCCCTTGCTTTTCAGGGTGAAACCGTCCCTGAAGACTTTGCACTTGTTATCCCTGATACGGCTAATCCTGAAGCCTATCCCATTGTTGGATTGACTTGGTTACTGCTGTATCCTAGCTATGAGGATGCCAATAAGGTTCAAGCCCTGAAAGCTGTGGTTGATTGGTCTCTTGGAGATGGACAAGCCTTTGCTGAAGAGCTGGGATATATTCCTCTCGAAGAAGGCTTAATTGCTCGCGTTAAAGAGAAAGTTGCGGCACTGGGTGGCTAGGTTTCTTCTCTATTGGCCTAGGTCTATTGATCTAGGCTTAGCCATGTTAATCAACGACACCTATGGATGCGCTATCAGATAAGGCAAATCAGCCCTCCCAGCCACAGTTAGCTCAAAACCGTGACTTTTCTTGGTTCGTTAATAGGGTCTTCTATGTCATGACGGCTGTTAGTGCAGCCAGCATTGCCTTGATCTTGTTCTGGATCACGTTTCAGCTGTTTAGGACGGCCTTGCCTGCCATTCAAGAGTTTGGCTTTCAGTTCTTAGTCACGACCCGCTGGAATCCCGTAGAAAATCTGTACGGCATGTTGCCCCAGATATACGGAACAGTTGTGAGCGCCATGCTTGCCCTTCTGATGGCGGTCCCGCTGGGTGTTGGGGTTGCGATATTTCTCAGTGAAGACTTCTTGCCCATTCAGATTCGCACCCCCATTGCTTTCATGATCGAGCTGTTAGCTGCGATCCCAAGTGTTGTTTACGGTCTGTGGGGGATTTTTGTTCTAGTCCCGACGATCTTGCCAGTTCTAGGCTGGTTTCATGAAAATCTGGGCTGGATTCCTCTATTTAGTAGTTCACCACAAACGAGAGCAATGTTGCCCACGGCGATGGTCTTAGCCGTGATGATCTCGCCGATTATTATTTCTCTGTCGAGGGATACTCTCGTATCTTTGCCACCTCAGTTACGCGCGGGTTCACTGGCCCTCGGTGCAACCCGGTGGGAGACGATTCTGAAGGTTTTACTCCCTGCCGGACTCTCCGGGATTATTGGATCCGTCATGCTAGCGTTGGGGCGAGCCCTGGGCGAGACAATGGCCGCTGCCATGCTGATTGGAAATGCCAATCAAATTAAAAGTTCAATTCTGGCCCCTGCATCTACCATTGCCTCACTCATTGCCAATCAGTTTGCTGAGGCAACGGGCCTTCAGGTGGCTTCCCTACTCTATGCCGCTCTGATTTTGATGGTGATAACGCTAGCCGTGAATATGTTGGCTGAAGTGATTATTAACCGCTTTCAGCAAGTTGAATAACAAGTTGATGATGGGCGAGCAACTTTACTGTAGATAGATTATGGCCTCCTCTCCGAAACAATCGAATATCTCTTCTCTGGGGCCGAGTTCTATGGCCGAGATGTATGCTCCGGCTGATGCTCGTCGCCGCTTCTTTGGTGGGGTAATGAC
>CALFCG010000215.1 GCA_937951315.1 uncultured cyanobacterium | reverse complement strand
CATACGGTCGATCTAAAGCCAAAGCAAGTTGATGACGGATGGCAAATGCTAAAGCTCTACTACGAAAAGTACATTGAGCCTTCAGCCATGATGAGAAAACCGTTGGGGATTGAACAGTCAATTAAGGGGGCATTTCGAGTCGGGTACTACGAGTTCATGATTCGGGGTCAGTACGATCGCCTGGATTTTCTTGATGATGGCCTGGAACTAATTGATTACAAGACCACAAAGAAGATCAGTCCACCGGATGCCGTCGATATTCAACTGGGGCTGTATGATTTATTGCTCAAGCAGACTTATCAGCAGGCCCTTCAAAAGCTAAGTCTCATTTACCTCAGAACAGGGAAGAAAGTCACATACGAGGTCACACCGGAACATCGGAAAGAGTCAAAACGGTTAATTGAGAAGCTAGCCGTCAGCTTGCAGAAGGAGGACGAATGGAGACCAAAGGAAGGAGAACAGTGCGATCGCTGTAGCTATCAGCGCTATTGTGCAGAGAAGGCTGAGGTGCCGGAGCCATTGCCAGAGACCGCTAGAAAACCCAAGGGAATGCAGTTGTTGTTGCCTTTTTGAGAAACGTCTAGGTGTTCGCAGTTCATCAGCATGAGCAGTGAAGAGCGAAGGACATCCACTAATGCCTGATTAAACATAGTCAGAGACAGACTAGAACGTAATGAAACTCCTGATTGTTGAGTCCCCCGGAAAAATAAAAAAGCTCAAGGGCATCCTCGGCAGAGAATGGATCGTGAAGGCCAGTGTGGGTCATATCCGTGAACTGGCTAATGATGGATGCGACTCCCTTGGATTTGACTTAGGACCTCACCAAATTGACTGTCGTTATATTCCCAGAAGCCCTCAAGCGAAACAGACGATCGCGGACCTGCGGGCGGCCACCCAAAAAGCCCATCAAGTTTTCCTCGCCACTGACCCTGATCGAGAAGGAGAAACCATCGCTTGGCATCTGCAGGACACCTTACGCCTTAAGAAGGCTCAACGAGTTGTCTATACCGAGATCACTGACCGCGCAGTCAAAGCTGCCATTTCCAATCCCAGACCACTCAATCAAGACCTTGTAGATGCGGGACGGTGTCGGGACTGCCTTGATAAGTTGGTCGGCTATCGTGGCTCTCCCCTCGTGTGGAGATTGAACAATGGTGCAAAGAGTGTGGGCCGGGTCCAATCTGCCACCCTCCATCTCATCTGCCAGCGAGAACGAGAAATTCTAGCGTTTACACCACTCGATTACTGGTCTGTCTTTGTTGAATACCAGGAAGGCTTTCGTGCCTTTTACCACGGCTCTAGCGTAACCCCAGAACAGGAACACTCAGGCATTGATGATACAGGTATCTCAAATGTAACAGCAGAATCTACCCGAGTTTTGAGTCAAGACGAGGCCAACCGTTTAGTCCAGATCGCCCAGGTGGAGGAGCACATCATTGAAAAAAAAGAGGGAAAACTCAGCCTCAAGAAACCTCCTGCACCCTTTATCACCTCTAGCCTGCAGCAGGCAGCAGGTTCACGTCAGAAGCTCAGTCCAGAACGGACAATGGAAGTGGCCCAAAAGCTCTATGAGAAAGGGCTGATTACCTATATGCGAACGGATTCTGTGCAGCTCAGTCCAGAGTTTTGCCAAGCAGCCCATCAATGGCTACAAACCAACGATCCCGATAATGTCCCGCAGAAGGTGACCAAACAACGGAGTAAGAAGGGTGCCCAGGAAGCTCATGAAGCGATTCGCCCCACTGACCTCACGAAGCGTTCTGCAGACCTAAAACAAGAGCTGCCCGAAGATGAGTTCAAGCTGTACGTCCTCATTTGGATGCGGGCGATTGCATCGCAATGTAAGCCCGCTCAAATCCGTAAAACTAAAGTTTTAATCCAGTCTGGCCCTATCAAATGGCAAGCCAAGGGGCAGGTAGTGGAATTCAAGGGCTACAGCAAATATTGGCAAGACATCAGTGCCGATAAGCAGCTCCCGGCTCTCCAAAGGAGTCAGTCACTCCAGCTTCAGGGAGCGGGGCATGAGCAAAAGCAAACTCAGCCTCCATACCGCTTTACTGAACCCAAACTGGTGCAAATCATGGAGAAGAAAGGGATTGGTCGTCCGTCGACCTATGCACCTACCATTAAGACCCTCAAGTTGCGTCAGTATGTGGAGGTGACGAAGAAGCAGTTGCAGCCGACGACGATCGGGCTAGAGGTAGATGAGTTTATGGGGAAGGCGCTACCGGATTTGCTCGAAGCCAAGTTTACCGCCCAGATGGAGGGGCAGCTTGATTTAATTTCGGAGGGAAAGCAAGACTGGCAGCAGTATCTGATCAGTTGGAATCAAAGCTATTTTGAACCGGCGGTGAAGAAGGCAGTGAGCACCCTACCTCCACCATCGCCAGGGCAATACCCTGAACGGAAGTTAAAGAAGTCGCGGACAAAATGCCCGCTGTGTCATCAGGCTTTGTCAAAGGTACCGACGAAAAGCAAGAAGGTGAAAAAGGGATTTTTCCTCAAATGTGAGCAGGGGTGTGAATCTGAACCGGGTAAAGATTTGGTGATGTTCTGGAATAGCCGGGATAAGACTTGGCAGCAACCGGGACGGTCAGGGAGCAAGGAAGGGCAGAGAACACCACAGTTGATGGAGTATTCCTGTCCAGTGTGTGATCACAATCTGGAGGAATACTTTTATGTGAAAGAGGGGGAGGAAAAGTCTCTACTCCGCTGCTCAAATGCAGCAGCCAGGGAGAACCGGAAGCACAAGGATGTGGTTTACTTCCAATCAAAAGGGTCTTGGTGGTCGCCCAAGTTTGGGGTCCTAGAAGAGAGGAGAGATGCCAGTCTTGAGAGTGATCGTTGAAGGATTCGCTTAAGAGCCTTGCATGAGTTTGACAAGATCATCGGTGGTCACTTTGCCACTCATGTCTGCTCCTTCCAATAAGCTATCGGCCAGGTCTCGCTTATGGTGGTGCAGCTCCACAATTTTCTCCTCGATGGTCCCTTTGGCAACCAGCCGATAGATCGTGACCGGTCGCTTTTGACCCATTCGATGGGCGCGGTCAGAGGCTTGATCTTCCACTGCAGGATTCCACCATGGATCCATATGAATCACATAGTCTGCCGCTGTTAGATTCAGACCCGTTCCTCCAGCTTTTAGACTGATCAGGAAGACATCTCCCTCCCCAGCTTGAAAGGCATCAACCTGCTTACGTCGCTGTTTGGCAGGGGTGCTGCCATCTAAATATTGATATGGAATCTGCTGCTGCTCTAAATAATCACGGAGGAGGTGCAAATGATCGACAAACTGGCTAAAAACAAGGGCTTTATGGTTGTTTTCCATGAGTTCACTAAGCACTTCACCAAACAATTGAAGCTTGGCACTGGGCAGGGCAGTATCCGGCATCACTAACCGAGCATTACAGCAGGCTCGCCTGAGCTTCATCAATTCAGCCAGCACCTGTAGGTGCTTTTGACCCGCTTGAGCATCGCTGTCACTCAGATTCAAAAGAGCCTGACGTCGCAGGGCTTCATAGAAGGCTTTTTCCTCCGTGCTCAATTCCACCTGCAATAGGATTTCTGTGCGGGAGGGTAATTCCTGAAGCACCTGACTTTTAGTGCGTCTAAGGATGAATGGCTGAATCAGCTTCTTGAGACGCTGACGAGCCTCTTTATCCTGATGTCGCTCAATGGGGATTGCAAACCGTTGGTTAAACCGCTCCAGAGACCCCAATAATCCTGGATTGATAAACCGAAAGAGATTCCACAGTTCTCCGAGGTGGTTTTCAATGGGGGTGCCGGTGGTAATCAGCTTCAGTTCACCTTGTAATTTCATAGCGGCTTGAGACCGCTTGGTGGCGAAGTTCTTTATGGCTTGGGCTTCATCTAAAACAATGGTTTGCCATTGTACCTGGGCCAACATCTCTGAGACTTCAGGCTGTTGAAGCAAGCCATAGCTACACACGAGTAGATCGTAAGGTTGGAGATCATCCAATAATTCTTGCCGATGGCGACTGTCAAATTGCAGGGGGGTGAGAGTGGGGGCATATTGCTGGGCTTCCCGAAGCCAATTCATGCCCACGGAGGTTGGAGCAATGACTAAGGTGGGGCCTTTAGGCGCTCGGGTGAGGATCACTGCGATGGCTTGTAGTGTTTTCCCAAGGCCCATATCATCGGCTAAGCAGGCTCCCACGCCCCAATGGGATAGTTTAGCCAGCCAGCGGAAACCGTCGATTTGGTAGTCCCTTAAGTCCGCTTGTAAGGTCGAGGGAACTTCTGGGTCTAAACGTTCCATTTTGCGGAACCGTTTGCGCTGCGATTGCCAATGTTGATCGGCTTGGAGATCACCGACGTCATCGAGAATGTCCTCTAGGGCGAGGGATGCCAAGGGGTGAAACCGAAGGTCGTTGCCATGGGGATCTGTAAAGGTTCGAAGTTCTTCAAGATGCTTGCGAAAGGCTTGCGTTAAGGCTAGGAACTGGCCCTCGGCGAGTTGCACAAAGCGGCTAGAGGTCTGCTCCACTAGAGCTAGCAGGCTCTGCATGTCCATCACTAAACCATCATCTAAGGTCAACTCACCGCTGACTTCGAACCAATCCTGCTTTTGATTGATCTGGAGTTGGAGCTGGCTAAGGTCGGCTCGATGGCTGACGCGTAGTTTCTCACCTTCAGGCCATTCGAGGATGACCTCATCCTCCAGGGTATGAATCTCGCTGAGTAGTTCTAAGCAGTCCTCTGGTTCTGAGATAAGCCATTCCCCTTCAATTTCTTCATACTGATTCAACGTGCGACAAGCTGTAATGACGGCAGAAGCTGCTTGATATTCTGCGTCTAAGTTGCGGTCGGTTTGCAGTCGTTGGCCTTCAACTTCGGCTATCACGGTTTTACCTCCGAAGCCAGGCAAGAAATAGGGGCCAACGTCTCCGAAGGGGCGGGCCATAAGGGCAACTTTGAGGCCATCACCGGCAGGTAAAAGGTGGAGATGGGGAATTGAGTGAGTTGCGACAATTTCTGCGGTGGTACTGCCCCCGCCGATGTCAGATTGGATGGTGACCAGGCCCGATAGGGTACTAATGGTCGATAAGACTTGGTCTTTCGCCGATACGGGGACCTTCATACAATTTCGTTGCCCCAGAATGTCGGCCATCCGACGATGACTGGGATTGATGCTAATGACTTTGAGGCGGGTGGGAGATTCCTGAAGAACGAGGATCTCCTGGTTTGAGGGCAGTTTCGGAGACAGTTCTAGGGTGAGTTGTCCTTGGTCATCATGCTTAACGAGCAGTTCGGGTTCACCAGGGACAATTTCGATTTGATGATGGGGGGTCTCTTGCCAAAAAACAGCAGGATGACCGATGAGTTGAGCAATCGTCTTGGGGTTGAATACAAAGTCTAGCTTTCGATACCCATAGTAGTTTTTCTGAGTTTCAAGTAGAGCACATGCTTTGAGATCCTGGGGCGTCAAATAGTCAAAGTCCGTCGGTTGATAACACAACCGGTTCAAGGAGACTTTGCGACCTTTGCTCCAGATCCCTCTAGCATTGCGTTTCTGTTCTTTGGGTTCCAGTAGCACTTTGTTAGATTTAAGGCTCACAAACCAAGCGAGTCGATTACTGGGGCCGGTGATCCCATCCAAAGTGGTATTGGGGTTGAGTTGTCCGAGGGCCTGCAACCCCAGTTGCCATTCTGATTGGGCTGTGATGATGTCTGCCAATGGGGATTTAGGCAGGGTGAGGTCACCGATTAAGCCTGAAACTGTCGTCTGAGATGGAGCGATGCGGGCTATTATGGCAGCCGATTCAGAGGCTAGCCAGCTATAACCAGAGTCGTAAGCTTGCTGGCAAAACGGAATCATCACTTCGAGCAGTGATGTTTTGTCTGAGCTGGCATCCACCCAATGAACACACAGGGCACCAAATAGGGTTTCTAGGCTTTGACCTGACTGATAGGGCAGTACCAGGGTATTGATGACTCGGTCGCGATGGGTGGGATCACCTTGCTGAATTTGTGCGACTTTGAGGAGCAAGGCATAGATCTCTTCCAACCAATGGTTGGTTGTGTCTATGAGCAATTGGAGATACCGGATCGCTTCTTCAAGCGAAGGTAAGCTGCCTTCTTTTAAGAGAGCAACAATATAGAACAATCCACTGATGGTCTCCAGATACACTTTCTTTTTGTGCTGCTGTTTTCTCAGTGCGGTCAGGGCTTTGCGATAGTAGGCAATCGCGGTTTGATAGTCACCCTCTAAGACTGATAGCCAGCCTTGAATCGATAGGGCTGCATGCAAAAAGTCTGGGGCAAACTCCGATAGGAGGGGAGTTACCTCGGCGATGCGCCCCCTCAATATCAATTGTTCGCATGTGACAACGACAAGGTCGTGATAGGGATTCTCGCAACAGAAGTCCAGGAGGAGATCTAATTTATCGTCGGCGGGGGACAATTCAAGACTATCAGCCAATATCCAATTCAAAAGGGAATAGTCGATTAGGTCCGGGGGGAGTATCTTGATGGATTCGGGGTCAAAGGGATTATTACAAACCAGTTCCAAGACCTCGTCCAAGGGAATCAGGTCATAGGCAAACCGATTGTAATAGTAGAAGTCACAGGCTGCAGCAATGGCGGGGAAATTTTGAAGATAGAGGCCGATACGGAAGGACCGAATAAACTGTAGGTGATTCTCAAAAAGTGTGATCTTTTCTCTACTGTCCTGTTTGAGGGGAATACAGGTTTCGACGGCTTGGGACATTGCGGCGAATTGTCCTTCAACCACAGCCTCTCGAGTCACGATTTCGATCACCAGGGGGTGACACCGTAATTTATTACTTTCGTTGAGAAGAAGTTTGGTCTCTTCTAAGGTCTCGAGGATGGGACGTAGAGTAGCTGTCTTATAGGGCTTATTTTTAGGGGTTTTAATGCCAAGATGGTCTAAACACTTGAGGAGAGCGGTTCGACTGCAGGAATCATAAATGATGGAAATAAGCTGCAGGATCTCTTGGTCCGGCGTGGACAACTGATGATAGTGGTTGGTTAATACCGTTCTTTGAGTTCTCAGGTCTGCCAGATCTGAAATATCGGACGGTTCTATCACGGTTGACTAAAGGAGATGGAAGGGCTCTCTTAGTTTAAGGTGTTGAGCTGATTAGAGACGATGACCTTTGAGGAACTTTAGATTGGTGATTATCCGTACTCAATGGATTCCAACTCCCTAAAACTTAGTCACAACTTCTTGCAGATTGGGCAGTATAGAATCGAAATGAATATTGGAATCCGATAATCATGCCCCTCCCCATTGCTCCAGAATCTCCACTCAATTCTCTGTTCTCCCTCAAGTCTCAGTATGAGCATGAGTTAATCGAAACCGACGCAAAAGCAAAAACCCTCAGAGAACAAATTGATCACATTAATGCCTTGCTGTTCCACCAGCTTCTCCCAAGCAATGGCACGACCGACACAGCACCACTTCAAACACATATTGAAACACCAGCAACAGAATTACTCCTGCGTGCCCAAGACGCTCCTCTCCTCAACCGTCTTGCTCCAGCCCCAGAGGAGGAGAAAGTTCCTACCCCTAGCGAAACCTCAAAGCAGACTCCGACATCAAAGACTCCCACTCCAAAACCAGCATCACCTAAAGGCAAGCGGAATCTCCCCAGATCAATGCGGCCTAGCTATAGAAAGTTGACGCGACTCACCGCGATCACAAGGGTGATGAAAAAACGCCAGGGGCAAGAATTCACTGCCGATCTCCTCACCAAAGAACTCTTTGGTACCTTGAAAGCCCCTGACCATAAAGCCGAGGCAAAACGGCTGAAAACAATGCTCTACAAGGGAGAAAAGGATAAGTTATGGCAGAAGGGTAAGGCCCCTTCGTCTTACATCATTCAGGTAGAGAAGAAGAACAGCAAGGGAAGTGACAGTAAGAAAGTATCCACCGCTAAACGTTCTACGACCAAAGCAAAAGCAACAAAGCCGCAGTCAACCAAAGTACGTATCTCTTTGCCATTGCAACCCGCATTCAAAGGGTTACAGAAGCATGAGGCGATTACCGCTGTACTAGAGAAACATCGTGGAACTGCGTTACATCAAGACGCGATTATTGAAATGCTATATGGCCAACTCAGTCCCGAAGCAATGAAGGCTGAACGCCCCCGGACAAAGACGGCCCTTCAAGCTGGGGTCAAAACTAAAAAATGGCAAAAATCCAGGAAACCTGCCTGCTTCCAACTTCCAAAGAACACTAAGGCAGCAGCAACCAAGAAGACTGAGCAGCCAAAAGCCAAAACTAAATCCGTCGCGGAGAAAAAGCCAGCAGCAGCTACCTCAGGCTCTAAAACTAAGCCAAAGACTGGGCCAAAGGCAGCAGCGACCAAGAAGATTGAGCCAAAAGCCAAAGCTAAATCCGTCGCGGAGAAAAAGCCAGCAGCAACTACCTCAAGCTCTAAGACTAAGGCAAAGACTGGGCCAAAGGCTAAACTCTCTGGAGCGAAAACATCTCCTAAATCCAGGACAACGACAGCTAGGAAACGAACCACAAGGAGTAAAACAAGGAAAGCTTAAGTTCAAATACTTTTAGAGGCGGCGACCATTCAAGAAGAGCCTGCTTTTTTGAACTATCTCAATGATGAAGGCAAAGAATAGTTTGTCTCGGCATTGACAAATATCCCATTGTGAGTATCATGGCCTCAACGTTACTTTGCTGGGATTCGGAATGATTGAGTTCAATCTTTACGGAGTCGTTACGACTTGTTTTGTAGGAGCGTTCCTTTTGGGAATTTTCAACAAGCAAGATGACCGGCAAGGTTGGTTCTCGAAGGTCATGATTGCGGGTGTGCTAGCGACTCTCGTTAAGTTGCTCCCATCACTGCACAAAGGGATTTCGCTTAACTGGGGTATTTGTTACTTTCTGATTGGGGTATTGATTCTCAGTACTGCCATTTCATTGGGTTCTACTTTCTTTCAAAGTCATATCGCTCAGGCCGCAGAGGTTCTCAGAGGGATTGGGCAAGGGTCTTTGGATAGGGTCATAAACAGCAAGTTCTGGGGACTTACGAAACAGATTTTCTTCGGAGTGAGAAAGGTGCTCTTCATTGTCATGGTCGCTTTATGGGCCATCATTTCTTATCCGGCTCGTCACCCTAAGACTCTGGCTCTACCTCCAGCAGCGGGGGAGCAGCTAGTCTTTTAATTTTCTCGTACATTCTCAACTCAAGAAAAGGCCTAACACGACCGAAGCTGCGATATCGCGCCATTTAGTACAGAAGTAGTACAAAAAGGCCCTTTTCCTCTTTAACTCATAGTCTTTAGATCAAGAGTAGTGTCAATACTCTAAGTATTGAGGTATATCCTGGAAATAATTACCCCAATGGTGCTTTTGTTATATTGCCAAGCACCCTTTTCCTTCATGGGCTGGTGAGTAGCTCTAAAGCTTTATGAGCCACCGTTTCTGCTCTCCTAGAAGTAACTTTCTGGTATCGCAGTGTGGTTTGGATATTTTCATGCCCCATCAAGGCTCTGAGTTCTTCAAGCCCCATTAATCCCGCTCGTTCAGTGGCAAAAGTGTGGCGCAGATCATGAAGGCGGATACCTGCAAGTTCTGGTACTGGTCGGGTGAGCTTAGTCCAGTGCTGGTATGCGGTGTGGTAGCTCATCCGGGTAACTTGACCTGAAAAGCGCTGCTCAGCAGTGAACAGGGCATGGTGGCTGGGATGCCGATAGGTTCTGATGTATTTTTCTAGGGCTTGAGCAGCATCTGGGCTGAAGAAACACCAGCGGTACTTGTTGCCTTTACCGATGACTTGAAACTTGCGCTCTTTAAGATCAACTGCTTCAAAATCCAATGTCAACACCTCAGAAATCCTGGCTCCACTGCGATGGAGGAGACAGATCAGAGCATTCATTCGATTGTCTGTAGCCGATACCTGATAAAGCTTCTGGATCTGCTGTGGGGTGAGGTAACGAATGATCTCGTCAGAGGAATGTTCGTCTTTATCACGGTCCGGTTTCCGTTGGCTCAATCGAGCAATGGGATTGGACTTGAGATAGCCTGTTTCCAAGGCAAAGTTTAGGAGCGACTGAATAATGGCTTGGTGGCGACGATGGGTGGCGTAGGACAGGTGAGTCAAGCTATTGAGGTATTCTTCTAGTGTTTGGCGATCCAAGATGTCGATGGGCCATCGACCATAGAGCTGCAGCAATGGCAGAAGAGTGAGTTCGTAGGAACGCTGGGTACTTTTTGCTAGACCTTGGCGATCCAGAAATTGAGTGGCAACAGCAGCTAATGTAATTGACATGCTGATCCTAGAGTTAAGCTCAGAGTATGTTTATAAATGAAACAAAAACATCTTATATTAAGTATCTTTTTATTAATTATTATGAATACTCTAGAGTCATCTCAATCGCCTATCCCTGGTGAGTCATTGTCCGATTATATTCGGCGGTTGCGGGTTGGACTCGGACTTAATCAGAAGGAGGTGGCTGAGAAAGCAGGTGTTCATTTACAAAGCATTGGCAAGATGGAACGGGGGAAGACCGCGAAACTCAATCATAAAACAAAGAATGGTCTGGCCTATGCTCTCGGGGTGCCTGCTGAATACTTTGAGGCTGTATGCAAGGGCATTCCAGTGGAGGCAACCGCTGCATTGAAGTTCTGTCCCAACTGTTGGGTACCCGGAACAGCTCCTGATCCGCTATGGATGAATATCCGGTCTAAGTACTGTTTTGCCTGTGCAAAGGAGTTGAGATCACACTGCAGTAGTTGCAATGAGGCCATAACTTCCCTTAAGCACAGGTTTTGTCCTTTTTGCGGTAAAGCTTACAAGGTGAGCTAATTCAAAGATTAAAATGCGTGAATGACAATTCCAGAAGGAGTTTGGTGCGTTTTAAATCGCTATATATAATCACAAATCAATCCGATATCAA
>CALFCG010000214.1 GCA_937951315.1 uncultured cyanobacterium | reverse complement strand
CACCACAGCAGCCAAGGTACAACAAGTTTGGGGTTTCAAGGATGCAAACCGGATTGCACCTTGGGCACTTGCAGCGATTCTGGCCGATCACCAAAATGGCGATCTTGCCAATATTCGACGCTTACTCGGATCAGCACTTTTATTCCAGCCCAAGAAAACGGTCACTCGCGCTGAAGCTGCAGCAACCCTATGGTTCATTGGCAAAGAGGGAGAAGGTTTTTCTGCAAAAGATGTGGTTCGGGCCGAGCGGCAGACGGCGAGTCAAGCCAAGGAACAGACCACAGGAAAACCGCGAGAAGACCAACCAAAGGCGGCTGGCAACTAGACACGCGGTAAGCGATCATGAAGCTCTGGCGATCTAATAATTTCCGCTAGATCATTCGTTTCTCGCAGGTGATCTTGGCTCGCATACTGATGCAGGTTCCAGTCTGCAGAACTTAAGAAAAAGAGTAGTGACGTCATGACGACGGAATGGGCCATCAGCATTCCTCTTTGCGGCAACACAGACATAAATCCCCTCACACTTCACTGCATGCTCAGAGGCAATGCACCAATACTCTCTTTGTCGAAGAGAAAGAAAGGGGAGTTCCCAGATCTCAGCTATCAAATTTCTGCTTGGCTTGCTGATAGACGTCGACCGTAATTTCAGTAATGCCAGCGTCTTGGGCAAAAAGCTCAATTTTCTTACGGGCTGCTGGACGCACGAAGAAGGGAATCTCTTTCAAAGCGGTTTTGGCATCTTCAGTCCACTGAGCTGTACTCATAAAAAAAGCAAATTAGAAATAACGTGAGCTGATTCTACCAAAGAACAATCCAGCACTGTCACCCAATAGTGCAGACTCCAGCCACCAACAGGCTGATGAAATACAGCATTAGGCAGGGGGCTGATCCGGTTGCACTCGAATGATATTTTCGGTGACGCTCTCAAAGGTATCGTCGTGGCTAATCACAAAAAGCTGCCGGAAGGTTTTGAGATGTCCGAGGGCTTCGGCAAGCTGCTGGCGACGGAGCTGATCCATATTGGTGGTGGGTTCATCGAAAAAGGCAACGTTGATATCGGATAGCACTTTGAGAAGCGCGAGACGGACGGCAAGAGCCGCACACATTTGTTCCCCCCCTGAAAGGCTTCTAAAGCTGCGCCAATAGCCCTGGGACTGCACTTGAATGTCATAGTCTTCGGTCCACCGAAGGGCAACATCGGGCCGGTTCAAGAGTTCTCGGAACAGGTTATCGGCCTCCCAAGAAATCTCTGTGAGGTAGAGCTTGGTAATCCGGGGTCCGCTTTGGTTGTAGACACGGCGGGCTTCCCGCACAAGCTGCAGTATTTCTTGTTTAGGACCTTGGTCTTGGAGCGCTTGCTGGCGTTGCTCAAAAACTTTTTGTCTACTTTGAAGCTGCTGTTCTAGGGCTTGGAACTGAGCCTGTTTAGGGGGTAACCCACCTTGAAGCTGGTCCTGTTGGCTTTTGTGTTTCTGATAGATAGCGGTGGCTTGAATGAGCTGCTCAGGGTCATGATCCTTTGACTGCTCTTCATACTGATGCTGTGCGACTTCAAGTTGCTGCTGGAGTTTATTGAGGGTTGCGATCGCATCCCCCTTCGCCTTGTCTAATTGCTTAAACGTATTTGCCTCATTTCGATGTCGCAAATAAATTTGGTAGACCTCATAATTTTCCCGCTGAATCTGTTGCTGGGCAGCAGCTTGATTCTCTAACTCTTTAAAGGCATCAAGTTTTTGCTCTAACTCAGCATAGGAATGCTGTAATTCCTGGCAATCATGCTCCAGTTGCGCCCTTTTAGCCTGAAGGGGGTCCTCCTGCAAAAGCTGCTGCTGCAAGACCTGCACCTGCCCCCTCGGATTGTTGAGATTGACAAGCTTTTGCTCAATCTCCTTGAGATCTTTCGTCAGAACAGATTCCTGCTTCAGTTGAGCCTCTAGATTTATTGACTGTTGCTGAAGTTCAGAAATCTCATGCTCTAGATCTTGCTTCTGTAGCTCTTTACTCCCAAGTGATGACCACTGAACCTGAGCCTGCTGAGCCACTTGCATCTCATCCTGAATCTGCTGCAACTGAGTCTGAAACTTCTGCGCCGCTTCTGGATCGCTTAAATCCGTCAGGGTCTGCAGAAGCTGTTCAAGCATAAAAGATGTTAAGTTGACGCCTGCCTCCAAGGCCTCTGAAATGGAAGGGAGATCTATTGCTTCTTGCTTCAAATGCTTAAGAGCGAGCTTCACCTTTTGACGATAGCGATCACAATCTGGTTCTAATTGCTCCACAAGCTGTCGAAATTCTGCTGAAAATTGCTTTGCAGCTTCTACCCTACTGATATACCCCAACAGTTTCTGCCGTTGAGTTTCTAGAACCGGCAGCTTTTTTACCTGAACTTCCAGCATTTGCAGCTGGGTTATCTCCTGAGAGAGTTTTTTCTGACTCACCTGACACTGCTGAAGTTGAGATTGCAGTGTTCGAACCTGGAGCTTCACATTGTCTAAAACCTGAATCTGCTGGCGATAGCCCACCTGTGACTGCTCTAACTTTTCCTGTATTGGAATTTTGTGTTTCCATTGCTCCAAGTCTGCCCGCATTTGGCGAAAGGAGGCCAACTGCCCTTGAAGCTGGGACTGTTCGACCTGCTCCTTAATAAGCTTTTTCCAAATCTGATCACGACGTTTCAACAACTGCTGCTGCTGCTGTCGCTGGACGGCAAAAGCCTGGAGAGCCTCTTGGGCCTTCTCATAGGCTTGATAACTAGGACGATGCTGCCGACATAGAACGACAGCCTTCTGAGCACTCTCCCAAGACTGCTCTAAAAGCAACAACGCTTCTTGCTTATGAGTCGTTTGAGCCTTGCATTGCTGTACCTGGGTGGAGAGGGTCTGTAGCGTTTTATCAATTGTTGTCAAGCGGTCAACTTCTGATTTTTGTTGCTCTAACTGTTGCGTCAGCAGAGCAATCTGAACTTGATCCTGATCAATATCTTGCCTGAGCTGCGCCGCTTGCTGTCTCAGGTCAGGCCAGTCCGTCAATTGTTGATCGTAAACAGCAATCGATCGCTCTAGATCCCTGACCTGTCCTTGGGCATAGGCCTCTAAGTCACGACTTTTTGAGTAAGCCTGCTTATATTCCTCCACCTTCAGGATCGGATCAAACACCTTCTTGCGATCAGCTGGCCGCTTCAAAAAATCAACAGTGAACGTTCCTTGAGGAATACCAATGGTCTCAGCAAAAAGCTTATCCAGCTCAGTGGTCGGCGGAACTCCTAAGTGCTCGCACAGCCACTGTGTAACATCTTCAAGTTTTTTGAGACCTAGATTTGCATTGAGCTGGGGATCATGGAGGCTATACCCTTGACTGGTACAACGCCGAACCTCATAGACGCGACTATCCTCCGTAGAGACAAAAGTGACCGTGACCTGGGCACTTTTAGCCCCTGCAGCAACAATTTCTTTCTTGGTATAGTCACAGTGATCAAAGAGAACCCAGGCAATAGCCTCAAAAATACTGGTTTTACCAGCACCATTTTCACCACAGATGGCATTGGTACCGGGACAAAATTCATAGAAGCTATCGCGGTGAGCCTTGAAGTTTTTCAGTGTAATCGAGAGAACTTCCATACAGCTTTAGATCTTCCGGCTCTGTGGATCACAGAAGTTTAGGAAGCATATCCGCAAAGGTTCAGAGTATAGCGACATTGAAATACATTACGACAACCATTTCATAACAATACAAAAGGAACGTCTCAATATATAAAAAGTAATCACAGATACAGATGAGGCTGATAACATTTCTGCAGATGAATATCTCTTAACGAAGATTTAAATCTGCTCAGGGTTACTACAATGAAGATGCAACGGACGGACCGTGAGAAAGGTTAGACGATCAAGATGTTTAACTTAGGGAAAAGTCATCAAGACACCGTACTTTTCTACCTACCGATATGGATTTAGAAGAGCAGTAAAACCCTTAGTTTAGAAGGGAAATAGCCCTCAAAAGAGAGGTAAAATCTGTGTTGAGAGCGGTAAGTTATGAAGGCTGGGGAAAGAACTTTAAGTGCTATTTGTCAAATCACCCAAGAGATATGACTTGACCTTTATTCATAGGGAAGCTGAAAAATTTCAGAAAAGCAGAATACTACGATAATATTATGAGGGTCTAACATAAAAACAAAGAGAAGTACAGTATGAGTACGGGTACAGTAAAGTGGTTCAGTTCAGATAAAGGTTTCGGGTTCATCACTCCAGATGATGGAGGGAAAGATCTGTTCGTACACCACTCCGACGTCAATACCTCGGGCTATGCAACGCTCAACGAAGGCCAAACAGTAGAGTACGAGGTTGGAGAAGGCAAGAAAGGACCATGTGCAAAGAATGTAACAACAACTAGTTAACTGTACAGCTCATCTCAATCAGAGAAGAGAGTCGGCAGCTTCGCAACCGGCTCACGTCAGCCTAAAAATCTCACCATAGTCAAATCGTTAATTGATTTGGCCATGGTGTTTTTTGAATTTGAGCCTGTTCGGCAACGGCACAATCTATTGTAAAGCGGGCTCCTTTAAAGCAGGCTCCCCATCTCTCACACAAACATCAACTCAAGCTCTTCCAGAACTCCATCCTAAACTGTCATCCCTGAAACGTTTGCCTTAGGAATTTCTTATGACATTTCAGGCAGAATCTTCCCAGAATTCTGCAGTAGCTCCGTGAGCCCATCTAGCCCATCTATTCCTTTTGTGGTGCCGCGAGACACTGTAAGCGGTCTCAGCCCAATGCGCTTGGCCACTTCCTGACGGGAGAGATGGTGCAAAAAGACGGACTCAAGCATCTCGCCAGTCTTGTCTGCTAGCTGATTGAGGGCATGCTGCCGTTCAATCCGTTCTCCCTCATTGACCCGTAAGTTCTGATCGTGAGCATCCATAAGCTGATCGCCCAAGGTCATCGCAGACTCAGATTGCGGATGGTGGCTAGAAGAACCCCGAGCATGCAAACTGAGAGGTGCTCGATTATAAAGCCGCAAGTATAGCCGATGGCCACTCATTCATCGAGAGTTTCAATGCATCGACAATCTCTTGGTCACTGGGTTGACG
>CALFCG010000213.1 GCA_937951315.1 uncultured cyanobacterium | reverse complement strand
ACAGATTCAGCATCTCCCTCTCCTTAACGAGCATGGCGAGGTCCTTGGGGTTATGACGGCAGAACGCTTACACCAATGTATGCAAAAGACAATGTTCTTGCAGCAGTCTGCCATTCAGACAGTCATGCAAACGTCAGTGGTGACCGCTTCATCGACGCTATCCGTGATGGAAGTGGCACAACTCATGGAGCGAAAGCAAGCACATAACGTCGTGATACTCGACGCCACAAATCTGACTGCGAACCGGACTCCAAAGCCTATGGGGTTAATAACGACACGAGATATTATTCGAGTCCAGGTTTCGGGCTTAGACCTCAACGCAGTTCAATCTGACGGGGTGGTGAGTCAGCCTTTAGCTAGCATCCCGAGTGATGCTTCGCTTTGGCAAGCCCACCGCAAAATGCAGCAGCAACAGGTCAAGCACCTAGCAGTTTTTGACATCGACGAGCATTGCGTGGGCCTCATCCATCACACCCATCTGCAGTCGATTCTGGGTGTACCGAAACAAGACAGAACAGTTGAGTCGGTTCCACAGAAAGTCTTCCAGTTGCAAGCTCAGCAGTCACATGGCCCCGCGCAACGTCCCGAAACGGTCAGCAAGCAACCTCAAGACAGCCAGACAGTAAAGCAAGCGACTCAGGATAGTTTTCGGGCCACCTTCGAGCAGGCCGCAGTGGGCATTGCCCATTTGACGCCTCAGGGGAACTGGGCACAGGTCAACCAAAAGCTCTGTGACATCCTTGGCTATTCGCGTCGACAACTAACCCAGCTCACGTCTCAAGACATCACCGTTGCCGCAGATTTAGAGATCGATCGGTCCTATTTTCAACAACTAGTGGCCGGTGAGATCACCACTTGCTGCTTTGATAAACGCTACCTGCGGGCGGATCAGACCGAAATTTGGACCCAGGTCACCCTATCAGCCGTCTATGTAGGGTCAGAGCATCCAGCGGCATCTGATCAACGGGAGCACCCGGATTATTTAATTTGTATTGTTGAAGATATCCGCGCTCGTAAACGCTTGGAACATCGCCTGCGAAGTGCTGAGAATCAGATGCGGGGGGTGTTTGAGTCCATGCATGATCTGGTGTTGATCTGTTCTATGACGGCAGACGGCACCATCGACATGCAGCTAGCACCAACACATCCTCAATATGAAGACGTCGGTGAGGTCTTGCAGAGCACAACAGAGTATTTATTAAATGATGCTCTCAATGATGGGAAACAGCATATCCAGCAAGTTCTAGCCACAGGTGAAGGAATTGAGTTTGAATATCGTCTCTCTGTCAATGATCGGGAGCTATGGTTTCTAGCCACGGTCTCACCCATGTCGGCAGAAAGTGTCCTCTGGGTCGCCCGCGATATTTGCGATCGCAAACAAGCTGAACAAGCCTTATTTCAAGAAAAAGAACTGGCTCAGGTTACCTTACGGTCCATCGGTGACGCCGTGATCACAACAGATATTCATGGCAAAATTACCAACTTCAATCCGGTCGCAGAGCGTCTAACAGGCTGGAAGCTAGCAGAGGTCAAAGGACATGCGGTCCATAAAAGCTTTCACATCGTCAATGAAGACTCCCGAGAGCTAGTTCTCAATCCCATTCAACAGGCCCTCCAAGAACAGCAGACCGTGGCCCTCGCCAACGGCACAATTTTGCTTGCTCGTGACAATCGTGAGTATGCCATCGAAAATTCCGCTGCCCCTATTTTCGATCTTCAAGGACAGGTGGTCGGAGCCGTGATGGTTTTCCATGACGTGACCAAGGCCCGAACACTCACGCATCAGTTATCTTGGCAAGCGACCCATGATCCCCTGACCCGCCTCGTGAATCGTCTTCGGTTTAACCAACTTCTGCAGACGGCGATTCAGAGCGCTCACCACGAGGATCTCCGCCATAGTCTCTGCTTCCTCGATCTAGATAAATTCAAAATTATTAATGATACCTGTGGTCATGCAGCAGGGGATGAGCTTCTTTGCCAAGTGTCCCAGCTACTTCAGAAATCAATTCGCACCACCGATACCTTAGCTCGCCTAGGCGGAGACGAGTTTGCCATCCTCCTCTATCGATGCCCCTTAGAAAATGCCAAACCGATTGCCGAGAAAGTTTGTCAAACCGTTCGTGATTTCCGCTTTCATTGGGTTGATAAAGTCTTTAGTATCGGCGTCAGCATCGGTGTCGTTGAAGTTCACCATGAGAGTCCAGCATTAGAAGCCGTCTTAAGCGCAGCAGATGCAGCCTGCTACGTCGCCAAAACAAGCGGTCGAAATCGTGTTCATATCCACCAGGAAAATGACGCCACTTTGCAACAGCAACGCGGCCAACAGGAGTGGAGAGCGCGCATCCTAGAGGCACTCGCAGACAATCGCTTCTGCCTCTATGGTCAACCCATTGTTCCTGTGGGGTCAAGCTCTGGCCCTTATGCCTATGAAATCTTGCTGCGTATGATTGATCAACAGGGAAACATCATCAATGCAGATGCCTTTATCCCTGCCGCCGAGCGGTTTAATTTGATCACAGAGCTAGATCAATGGGTGATAAAGCAATTTTTGAGAGAGTATGACCATCTAAGAGAAAACTCTCCACCCCAACAACCCGTCAATCTGTACATGATTAACATCTCTGGCTCAAGCATCAATGACGAACAGTTTCTGCAATTCTTACAAACACAGTTCAAAAAACATCCAGAGATCGCCCCGCATATCTGTTTTGAAATCACTGAAACGGCTGCCATCTCCAACTTAAATCAAGCCAGACAGTTGATCCTACAGCTCAAAAAATTGGGCTGTCAGTTTGCCATAGATGACTTTGGCAGTGCCATGTCCTCCTTTGCTTATCTCAAGGCATTACCTGTTGACTATCTCAAAATTGACGGTCGCTTCATTGAAGAGGTCGTAGATGACCCTGCAACCATTGCGATGGTCTTCATGCCAATCACGTAGGACATGTGATGGGCATGAAGACCATCGCAGAATTTGTCAGTAGCAAAGAAATCCATGACAAATTACAGGGCGTGGGTGTGGACTATGTACAGGGATATGAGATTTCTCGCCCTTCAGCACTGACGAAACCAGCATCAACGCCACACGATAAGTCAGCAGATTGAGCACTGAGTGGTGGATGCAACAAAGCCACTTCCTCTGCAATCAAGAACAAGGCTCTAACACGCCAAAATTACCTTAGCGAAATATTTTCTTGCCACGCTTACCATTCGGCATCACCGTTAGCCAGTTCACCTGAGCGAACTCAAGTTGAGCCAGAGAGACAGAAGCACCGGTCAAATTAGCGCCACAGAGATTGGCCCCACGCAAATTTGCATTGGTTAAATGGGCATCAATCAGATTAGCGCCCCGCAAATCTGCCCCGCCCAGGTCCGCGTAGCTCAAATATGCTTCGCTGAGATTCGCATCTGTAAAGATGGCATTGGTCAAAGTCGCCCGGCCAAAATTAGCCTTGTACAACTCAGCCTTCTTAAAATTTACTCCCTGCAACTTTGCCTCATGGAAGTTAATCTCAGGAAGCATAACTTTGCGAAGATCCAGTCCATTGAGATCACGATTACTAAAATCTCGATTGCCGCGACTGTAGGAATGCAAAAGCCCTTTGGGTGTGACCTTAGCATTGCTGATACGAGACACAGAAGAATCATTTCGGACAGTCCCTGAGGTAAAGGCACCTGTACGCGGACTGCCGCGAGATAGCGTCCCCAAAGACTCGTCCAGGGGATCACTCAAGCGTTGATTCTGAGCCCGAATCCGTGAGGCAATTCGCGAAGTGGAGGAAGGCTTACTGCGTCTCGAGCCTAAACGTTCACGGCGACCGCTAATTTCAGAACGGGGCGTTGTGATTTGAGATCGGGGCGTTGTTAAAGGAGGAGGAGTCAGACTGCTTGGCGAAGAGGGGGCAATCGGAGAAGGGGTTGATGGGGGGGGAGCATAAGAAATGTTCGGCGAATTCAACTGCTCTAGCGCCTGGATAACATGTTTGGGCGATTGATAACGATCACGCAAAGAGGTCGCAATCATGGTGGTTAAAATTTTCTCAAATCCGGGACTGATCCGGACCAAGTCCTGCCAATCTAGCTCCCCCGTTGTCGGGTTGTAATTCAAATCTTTCGGAGACTTACCCGTGAGTAGATAGAGGCAGGTTACACCCAAACTATAGATGTCACTGGCATAGACAGGCCGCATTGCCATCTGCTCTGGCGGTGCAAAGCCAGGAGTACCCACCGCAAACGTAGTAAATGCCTCGTCGGGTGAACTGCTTAACATTGCAGATTGGTTCACTTGGTCCTTGACGGCACCAAAATCAATCAGAACATACTTGTTATCAAGGGTGCGCTGTATCACGTTGGCCGGCTTAACATCTCGGTGAATCACCTTCTGCTTATGCAGATAATCCAGCAGTGGTAACACCTCCTCCAGCACTTGCAACACTCGCCCTTCATCAAAGGGACCAGACCGCCGAACATCTTGCTGGAGCGTGGCACCGCTCACATATTCTTGGACCAGATAAAAGTCATTCTTCAACTCAAAGTAGTCTAGCAAGCGAGGGAGCTGGGGATGATTGCCGATCTTACCGAGGGTTGCCGCTTCACGCTGAAAAAGTTCTCGCGACATTTCTAAAATGTGATCCGCCGTCAACACCGGCCTGAGCTGCTTAATCACACAGGTAGGTTCTCCCGGCAAACTTTCATCTATGGCCAGAAACGTCGTTGCAAAGCCGCCCCTACCCAGGATACGGCTAGACCGGTAGCGATCGCGCAGCAGTAACTGAGAGCCACAAGCCTGACAATCTTCATTTTCGTTGGGATTATTGGGGTTCGTACAGGCTGGATTTAAGCAGTAGCTCATTCAGAATTTCTCACGGGGTCACTAAACAATCGCAGGGAGCCGCTTCCTACTTATTCTTCCCTGTTTCGACTAGATCACAAGCACGCTTGCTAGATTTCGTTGAGATTAGCCTTGTTCTTTGTCTCATATTCCCCATTCTCAGTAGGTATCAAGACTCACAAATCAATCATCCCTTAACCTGTAGCGTTTCATTGCGAAACATAGAGTCCCGGTTCCTCAATTGTAATCAGAGACGCCCAGGATTCGAATTGAAATCACGAAAAAGAGAAGTAGCAGTTAACCTCCTTCCCGTCAGTGTCAATACTAAAGCCAAGCCCAGACGACCCTGCTCTTCCCTAGGAACACCATGAAAATCATTCAACAAACATCAGAGACGTTAGTGTTACAGGAAAAACTCTTGGGCATCTGGTTTTTAGGGTTAGGGACGGCCGCCACCGGTTTCTTTATCGTCATGTCTTTTGAATCGCCTGTCGATTTGTTTGGGGGAGTCTGTATTGCGATCGCAGCTCTAGTGGCGACCCTCAGCCCCACAGAGACCTGCGGCTTCGACAAAACAACCGGCCTGATCACAATGCGACGCCAACATTGGTTTAGTCAGCGTGTCCAACAACAAAAACTCTCAGAGATTACAGACGTGAGGGTCGAACCCTACACCGTCATGGGGACCCAGTTTTTTCGAGTCAGCCTAGTGTTTAGTTCAGGGCAGACCCTTGCAGTCACCCGTTCCGCCAGTACCGATAAGGCAGCAAAACAGACACTCGCTCAACAAATTCAAAACTTTCTAGACCTAGAAACAGCTGAGCCAGACACAGCTGTTGCCATACGGTAGCAAGGCAGCAGGTAGCAAAAGATAAGAATTAAACTCCCCGGGTAGGATTCGAACCTACGACCAATCGGTTAACAGCCGACCGCTCTACCACTGAGCTACCGAGGATAGCGAATCTTATCCTAACGATAACTCGCACCTTTTGGCAAGAGATTAAGCCCCTTTGAGACAACAAATTTTAGTTTTTCCAGCAAAACCTTTGGTGGAAAAGCCTTTTAGAGATCAAGGGGAGGATTTAAAAATCAGACGATTCAGAGGATTGAGCCTGACGTGATGATAGCCAGTTCTTACCCACACGAATCGTCAGATCAGAGCGAAGATCACCGGTGGAATTCGCATCCAACTCACTTTCATCCACCAGAGGCTGCACATACTTAGCGGCATCCAAGTCCCCCCATTGGGGAATCACCTGCGTTGTGGCTAAGATTTGCGGCCATTCATCGTCCAGAGACACGCGATAGAAGCCCTGTTCATTCAAGTATTCCAGCATTTTCGTCCCCCCTTCAGGGTCACCAGACGCATTCTGAATCGAGATGCGTACCGTATCGACATAGGAACGCTCCATCTCATCATCATCCGCACGATAGGTATCTGGATCCGGCAAGACATCGAAATAGGATTCCATGATCCGATTTTTGCCGCGATTACTCATGATCCAGTAGCTATATTCATACTCCTCTGGGAAACTAAAGCGGCCAGGGAGCAGGACCATTTTGAGCTGTTCGGGTTTGAGCTGCAAACCAAAATGCATCAGTGCAAGCATCTCCCCCACACTTAGATCAGTATCTACATTCTTTTTCACAACCTCTAGCAATTGAGGCAATTTCGTCAGG
>CALFCG010000212.1 GCA_937951315.1 uncultured cyanobacterium | reverse complement strand
ATGTCCTTTTTGGTGACTTGTTTTTTTATGGGATGTTGTTTTCCGGGTAGTCGTCCGGCAGGTTGTCGTAGTAATCTCCTTTTGTGAAGGTGTCTTCTGGGGTCTCCGTTGGTATGGATTCAGGTTCTGGTTCAGGCTCTGATTCAGGCTCAGGTTCTGGTTGTGGTTCTGGTTCAGGCTCTGGTTCTGGTTCAGGTTCAGGTTCTGGTTCTGGTTCTGGTTCCGGCTCGGGTTCCGGTTCTGGCTCAGGCTCAGGCTCGGGTTCCGGCTCTGGTTCTGGTTCAGGTTCAGGTTCGGGCTTTGTATTGTTGTTTTGCCCAGCGCTAGTTGTACACCCTTCTAGTTCATCAGAATCTACGGTTTCTAGATATCCTTTGCATCTGTCACTGGCATCACCACTCGTGGTTTCTTCCCAACAAGCACTTGTATTTGTATCCGTACCATTGGCTGTGAGGCTAATGGATTGACCATTCTCAGCACCTCCTAAAGAGGATTGATAGGTGGCATCCCATAGATTGAGTTCGCTGGGAGGAGGTGTGTTGATAGCATCTCCTCTCCCGTAGGCAATGTAGTCAATGATGCGTGACTGATCATCGTAAAGCCATACATCATCGCCTGTATTATTCAATTTAGGCCGCTGACCTAACCACGTTTGGAAAGCGGCATCTGGGGCCTGATGTCCTGCTATTGGGTTACCGTCGGCATCGTTCTCATCACCGATCCAAACAACAGCATATTCACCCGGTTTCAGAATCGTTCCGGCCGGGAAACTATAGGGACTGGTGTTGCCGGTGATGCTGCCAGTGGTGCCATCTAGATCGTCGGCATTCAGATTGCCGTCTATTAGCTGCAAACCACCCAGATCCAGCTCTTGGTCAGAGGCATTGAAGAGTTCGATAAATTCACTATTTTGATCTGCACCCACATTTCCCGGTGCCTTTTGCTGATAGAGAACCTCGTTGATGACGAGTTGACCCGCTAGTGGTGACACCTCAGCAGTGGGAGGTTCTGGTTCGGGGGTTGGAATTTCTGTGGTAACTTGCGATTCGTTATCTTCAGAGTTAGGGTCGTCCTCCCGCCCGTCAACACTGGCTGAATTGATGACCTCCGTTGCATTCTCAGGAGGAGTTATCGCAATCTTGAACGCGGTACTTTCGCCCACGGCAAGGTTACCAATTTTGCAGGTTACGATTCCATTTTCATGCGCACAGTTCTCTGAAGCATCTATAAAAGTTGCCCCTTCTGGTAGAGGGTCCGTGATCACGACTTCTGTTGCTGGATTCGGGCCCTCGTTGGTAATTTCAAGAATGTAGGTCAGTTGTTGATTGCTGTCATCCAGAACCGCTGTCTTTATGATCGATAGATCGGCTTCATTGCTGACGGTTGTCTCTGTGTTGGCTGTGTTATTTGATTTATCAATCTCAACCAAGTCACTGAGAGGGCTAGAGACGCTGGCTGAATTGGTGACCGTACCTTCTGCGTTCGGCGTCACCACAATGTCAACTGAGGCGGTCTGATCTTTGGTTAGATCGCCGACTTCACAGGTAACGGTGCCATTGGCTTCACTGCAACCACTAGATGCTGAGACAAAGGTAACTCCACTGGGCAATGTATCCGTTATCGTGACGCCTTCAGCACTGTCAGGACCATAGTTAATTGTTGTTAATGTGTAGGTCAGATTCTCCCCCACACTAATTGGATCTGCCGATTTCGTTTTTTTGAGATCTAGGTCATACTCGGTGATTCTTAGCGGCGTTGGGTCGAAGAATTCTCCACTGCTAGGAAAGTCTGATTTCAAGACTTTTGAGCCATCAGGACCTGGAGGAATTTGGTCGCCTTCTAATGTGGCTTGGTTGTTTACTATCGCAAATTCCGCATCCTCGGGAATTTGGACATCAATGCTAATCTCACCGTTTTGATTGGGGGGAATGGTTAGATTTGCGATCGCAAATGTCTTGCCATCAGCTGAGACCGTTGCTGTGCCCCCAAACGCATTCTGCAATGAAGGTTCCAAGAACGTTCGCCCATCTGTTGCGGGCAGCGCGTCTGTAAACTGAACTTCAAGCGGGAAACCATTGGGATTAACAATGTTGTAGGTATAGGTCACCACCCCACCGGGATTAATCGCAACCGGTGACACCGTCTTTTCCATTTTGGGTGCGCCGGTACAGGAAGCACCATCATTGAGGCTAACCTTGGGGCCACTACTTAGAAACTCAGAAGACCCATCCTGCGTATCAAAGCGATAGAATTCTCCCTTATTGTGGTACCCGAACAAATTGCCAAAGGCATCAAAGTAGGTGCCACCCACAGCTTTACTGAGGGGAGTGGTCTGGGGCAAAAAAGTAACCGTGCCTGTTGACGGATCAATAGCTGCAACTTGGCCTTTACCCTTATTGACACCGTAGAGCTTGCCATCAACCGGATTAAAGGCGATATCCGCAGCCCCAGGACTGGCAGATAACTGAATGCTGCTCATATATTGGGCCTGTGCCCCAGAGACATCGATTAGATGTAAATTTTTCCCCGAAAGGATGTAGTATGTCCCATCCGTGGCCACATCTCCCGCGAAACTGCTACTGGGTAGGCCCGGAGGAATACCCATGGACGTTGAGACACCATCGGCATCAACCCGATATACCTCTCCCGTTCTCGGATGAATTCCATAAATGAGGCCATCTTGAATGTTAAAGCCGATGGCGTTGTACTGAACGTTTGGACTCGTGCTGCCAACGGGGGAGAGCTGATAAGGGCTTTGACTGGTATCAACTGTTAATAACTGCGTGGGGTTCCCTTGGGCAAGAAAAAAGGTACCATCACAGACAAAAGGCTTCGATTTCTGTTCTTGTGCGGCTGCGAGGTCAGCTGTAATCAGAGCTGTCAACCAAAATATTGCCAGTGGAATTCTACGGGCTAATTCCAATGTCCATCGCCTCATGTGGTTCTCCTCAAACGTTACTAATAATGGTTCAAGAACTTCAGAGCTGTCCGTTGGCGCGATCAACGCGGTCAAAAAGAAGAGATGCTTGAGCTATTTCGCAGCTATATTCTTTTTGCGCAAAAAAACGATTGCAGACCCAAACCCTTGCGTAGGTTACCCAATTTTTAGCAAGATCGAACAGTATCGACAAAATTCTTACAACGGCTCTGTCTTACTTCCTTTTTCAACCTTCTGGCGTTATGGAATGCATAGGGGGTCGATGACCTGCGTTGGTTTCTTTGTCGATGACACCTTGAGATCAAATCATTGATATCTTCTAAGGCATGAATCAACGCACAACTCCATTACTTGATGCTCTGATCCATGCCAGTCTTCGGAAACATGCTCCCTTTTACTTGCCAGGGCATAAACGAGGGCGTGGGGGACCGCAGACTTTGCTAAGGCAGTGGGGGGCAGACGTCTTCCGAACAGATCTCCCCGAACTGCCTGAATTGGATGATCTTTTTGCTCCAGAGGGGGTGATTCTGGAGGCTCAATCGCTCGCCGCTGAAGCTTTTGGTGCCCAACAAACTTGGTTCTTAACCAATGGCTCAAGCTGTGGGATTGTGGCTGCGATTCTTGCAACCTGCAATCCAGGGGACTCAATCATTTTGCCGCGCAATTGTCATCGGTCGGTGGTTTCCGGTTTGATCCTCTCGGGAGCAATGCCCATTTTTATTGAGCCTGAGTTAGGCCCAGACTTTGCCTTTGGTCTCTCACCTCAAAGAATTGAGCAAGCTTTGACCCAATATCCGCAGGCAAAAGCCGTGATGGTCACTTCCCCGACCTATGAAGGGGTCTGTGTGGATATAGATGCGATCGCAACCCTAACCCACCGCCACAACATTCCGCTTTTGGTAGATGAAGCCCATGGTCCTCACTTTGCCTTTCATCCTGAGCTTCCCCCTTCAGCCCTCTCGGCA
The DNA here is from genome assembly GCA_937951315.1 of uncultured cyanobacterium. Lineage (GTDB taxonomy): Bacteria > Cyanobacteriota > Cyanobacteriia > Thermosynechococcales > Thermosynechococcaceae > RCC1774. The sequence goes on along the minus strand of CALFCG010000212.1, from coordinate 21,824 downwards.
GGGGCCGATCTCGCCATTCAATCTACCCACAAAATTCTGGGAGCCATGACTCAGGCTGCCATGTTGCATACCCAGGGCCATCGCGTTTCTTCCCAACGGATCAACCAGGCTCTGCAATGGGGGCAGTCCACGAGTCCCAGTTACCTGTTGCTCGCTTCTCTTGATGCTGCCCGTCAGCAAATGGCCCTCCAGGGGTCTCAAATATTAGAAACTTTGATTCAGCGGGTGAATACAACCCGTCAGCAACTCCAGCAAATCAAAGGTTTATCGCTCTTGGGCCCACTACCCACGACCGCCGGCTTTGCTGCCCTCGACCCGACTCGGTTGACCCTTGGATTCCGTGACCTCGGACTCAATGGTCTTGAAGTGGATCAAATGCTCCACGATGATTTGGCTGTGACCGCAGAATTGCCAATGCCCTCGCATCTCACCTTTGTTCCCAGCCTTGGCACAACCCAGACCGATCTAGCGCAGCTTGTGCAGGCCTTAAAACAGCTTGCACAAGAGGCCCGTGGCAATTCCCTCCAGCCACCATCGACATTCGACTGGAAAAGGAACCCCATTTCCACCCCGCATCTGTCCCCTCGTGCTGCGGCCTTTGCTCCTCAGAAAACAGTGACCTGGGAGCAAGCCGTCGGGCACACGAGTGCCGAACTGATTTGTCCCTATCCACCTGGGATTCCTGTCCTCTATCCGGGGGCAAAAATTACCCAAGCTGATGCTGATTATCTGCGTCAGGTGAAGGCGGCGGGAGGGCATATTACAGGATGTAGTGACCCCCATCTGGAAACGCTGCGGGTTGTGCAACTGTAGACTGATACAGAACGATTTATGGCTCAATCCTTCATGCCCTCCTCTGTTTGGCCCTACGTCAGTCCCGGTGTTCCGGATGAACTTTTTGAACGTCTCCCAGGCATCCCGATGACAAAACGGGAAACTCGGCTGCTCATTATCTCTCAGCTGCGCTTAGAGACTGACACCGTTCTCTGGGATGTGGGAGCGGGGACTGGCACCATTCCTGTGGAAGCTGGTGTGCTGTGTCCTCAGGGGCACATTGTCGCGATTGAACGGGATGAAGATGTCGTCCAGTTGATTCAGACCAATTGCGATCGCTTTGCGATTAACAATGTCGAAGTTATTCAAGGAAGCGCTCCAGAATGCTTAGCGAACTTGAGCCAAGCTCCCCATCGCGTTTGTATTGAGGGAGGCCGCCCCATTCGTCAAATTTTAGAAGCGGTTTGGACCCATCTATTGCCTCAGGGGCGGGTGGTTGCCACTGCTGCTAGCTTAGAAAATCTATACACCATCTCCGAAATTTTTGCTGAACTCCAAGCTTGCAACGTCGAAGTGGTGCAATCGGTCATCAATCGTCTGGAGACCCGAGGGAGTCACCAAATTTTTGCTGCTGTTGACCCTATCTTTATCCTGAGTGGAGAAAAACGGTCTTAGCTTTAACAATATGGCGAACACCGTTCTCTATTAAAAGAGGAAATTGGCAGATATTGGCGAAAATCTCTTCCCCAAAGCATATATCTAGCGAAATTAACCAGAAACCTTCGCCATCATCAAAATTATTCAGATAGAATAGTAAATGGCGACGCCGAGCAAGGCGCGGGGGGTTGTCCGGGCTGTATTTAAAATTTTGAGCAAGACTACATGTTTCCATTGTTGACAAGTTTTGTCCTGGCGCAGCAATCTGTCCCTGCACAACTGCCAGTTGAGACCCTTCCGGCTCAAGAGACCCAGCTTTATTTATCTGACCCACTGGCTTCTGATCGCAATGTTTCTCATCAGGTGACACCGTCAGAAGCGGGGGAGTTACCGGACAACATGTCTCGGGCGAAAAGCGTTCTCCCTACTGAGACTATCGATCATCAACCTTCGATTGCAACAGAGGATTTAGCGTCGCCCCCTCGTCAACTGGCTGATGCTGCGGTGCCCGTCTCGAAAACCACCACTAAGCCACGGGACACACAGTCTGCTGTTGCGCCACCCAGGACTTTGCCTGCAGCTCTGCGAGAGTTGGTCTACCCTCAGGAGGTCAGACCCTTGCCGGGGAGTTTGGATGCCGTACCGGTTTTCAATAGCAACAGTCCGGAGGTGGTTCGTAAGTCGGGTATCCTCTTGTCTACTTTCCCCTCTCAAGGGAAACGTCATCCGACGGCTCACCTTAATTTCCCGTTTCAGGGACGATTTGATGTCTTTTCCCACCACATTGTCAAGACGGATCATCCTCGCAAAACGCCCACTTTTTACAAGGGGATTTTGCTGTATAACCCCAGTCAAACCAAAACCGTCACAATTAACGTGATGCAAGCGGCAAGTTATCTCGGAACTCCCGATGCTCCCTATGTCAACCTGCCACCCATTGCTGCAAATGATGTGGGCAGACTCTTCTCGGGACCGGGTGGTCGGACCGCAGATCAGGTCTTACGGGGACGGCGACAAACCCATTGGCCCTCTCGCATAGAGTTAAAGCCGAGACAATCCAAAATGTTGGCGAATCTTCCGATTCCCGTGCCGATCAGGACCACAGCCAACAATGATCCCGTTTGGCCCACCCGTGTTCAGCCTCCCCTAAATCTGACGAACCCCTCCCTCAGGTCGCGGTCCTCGAAGGCCTCCCCACCCGATTTCCCGTCCTCGAATACCCGCTCGACCTTGGCTCGTTTATATGCCAGCGGACCCATCTATGTGGCCAGTATGGCGATGAAAGCACCCACCCGTCCCAATGGTGGGGAAGGAATTCCCTCTAAGCAGGATTGGGAATCTTTGTTGCTTAAGGGAGAGCTATTGGAACCGCGAGATTTGAAACCTTCGCCTCTAACCAGTAAGGCACCCAAGTTTTTTTACGGCAGGGTTGCAGGGGTCAGCCGAGGCTCGCAGTGGCGTTCGCAACTCACAGACTCTGAGGAGAGCCAGCAGCTTTCTATCCCTGAGCCAGGGAATGGCTTCTCCTACGGATTGAGTTTGCTCAATCGCGGTACCTTTGGTACGGCTCAAATTCAAAGTGCCCCGATGCTCGTGCGCTATCCTGACACGGCCTATCTTTCCCATGGCAACTACGGGGTGCATTATGATTTGGCGCTGCCCCTCTATAACCCATCCTCTGAACCGCGCACGGTAACCGTTCTTTTGCAAACCCCCCTGAAAGATAATCAGGCGGAAAAGGGGTTGCGATTTTTGCGATCACCGTCTCCGAACGTATTCTTCCGGGGGACCGTGCGGGTGCGCTATAACGATGATGACAATACGCCCAAGCGGCAGTACTTCCATCTTGTCCAAACAGCTGGACATCTTGGTGATGCTCTGGTTACTCTGACCCTAAAGCCAAAAGAGCAACGGTTGGTGAACGTTGATTTAGTTTATCCCCCCGATGCAACGCCGCCACAGGTCCTGACGGTGAAGGCTTCCAAAGCCCCTACAACTTTTAGGAGTACCCAGCGCCCATGACTCAGCCCCAAGTCGAAGTCTTAATGGATGCCCCAGCGCTCGTTCAGCGGGCCAAAGAACTTGTAATGGCAGAGGCGCAGCAGGCGATTGCGCAGCGAGACCGATTTACCATTGCTCTCGCGGGTGGCAACACGCCTAAGCCTCTGTATGAGCAGCTTTCCAAACAGACTCTTCCTTGGTCTAAGGTGCATATCTTTTGGGGTGATGAACGCTATGTCCCCATGGATCATGCTGACAGCAATGCAGGGATGGCTCAAAAGGCTTGGCTCGATCATGTGTCGTTGCCTGCCGAGAATATTCATCCGATGCCGACGAATGCGGCTAAGCCAGCTGATGCGGCACAGGCTTATGAAACACATCTTAATAATTTCTTCGGTAGTAAAAGTGAGCCGGGGCAATTCCCGCAGCTTGATGTTGTTCTGCTGGGGATTGGGCCTGATGGGCATACTGCTTCTCTGTTTCCGCATACAGCTGCGTTGCAGGTTTGCGAGCACAGTATTACTGTCGGTGACAAAGACGGTCAGCCTCGTATAACTTTTACTGTTCCCATTTTGAATCGAGCCCGCTGCGTGATTTTTTTGGTAACAGGTGAGAACAAACGGACCGCCCTGGATCATATCTTTGCTGAGCAAGCTGATGCAACGCAGTGGCCGGCGCGTCTGGTGCGTCCCCAAGACGGACAACTCATCTGGTTATTGGATCAATCGGCAGGCCAAGAGTTGAAGCTTTAGCATCCCATCACCATCGCGATGGTCCTCTTTCAGAATCATGAAGGGGGTGGCATGGAATTTCAATGAGCTGCTATAAATTGATTTGAATGCTAGAGATTATGGGTAATCTAGCTTCAATATGTTGTTGGTTGCTCATCCCAGTCCTGAAGATCTTGTATGAAAAGCTGCCCGCATTGTGGTGTTTCGGTCCAGGTGGAGGCTCAGTTTTGTGGTCAGTGTGGCCATAACTTTGTGCCCACTTCTGTTCATTCAGAGTCATCTGCTGGTGAAGAGGAACCTGAACTTTCGGTTCTGTTGCCTCCTCAACCCCAACTTACAGCTGAAGATTCGCTGACCTATGTACTTCCTTTACCGTCCTTTGCTGAAAGTTCAGAAACGCGCAAGCGGCTTGAGAACGAAACAGAGCCTGATATTACAGCACCACAGGCAACCCAAAATCAGAGGGGAGACGATACTGCTCATTCCCCCTTTGCTACGAAAATACAAATGCAAGCGGCTCGCCTTGTGCATTTGCAGAGCAATACCTTTATCGAACTGCCTCAACATCTGAGTCTTTTGCACATCGGCAAACCCAATGCAGAAATTCCACCAGACATTGATATTGCCGGATTTCCGCATTCTGAAGTCGTTTCACGTGTTCATGCTGATATACACATTGAAAGTGGGCACTTTTTCATTGAAGATGTAGACAGTGCCAATGGCACCTATATCAATAGCATTCCCTTGCGACCGAGGCATCAGCATCAACTCCGATCCGGCGATCGTATTGCTCTAGGTAAAGGAGATTTAGTAACATTCTTATTCCAAATGGACTGAAGGCGTGATTACACTAACCCTGCTACATCCCGTCCAATCTACCCCGGTGCAAAGCTGGAGCTTTGAAAAGGACTCGGTGATCCAGATTGGTCGTGCAGTTGAAAACCACGTCGTGCTCTACAGCGCTGTGGTGTCGCGTTATCACGTTGAACTTCGTCAAAGTGGCTCTCAATGGGAAGTGGTTAATTTAGGGACGAATGGAACATATCTGGATGGTCAACGGGTCACTCAGTCCCCCATTGCAGATGGCAGCATCATCCGTTTAGCCCGCTCCGGTCCCAATATTCAGGTACAGCTGGCGAGTACTGATGCGATTGGGGTAGAGCCTCGATCAACCCAGGCAGACGCTCCAGCGCAGGTGCCTCCCTCTGAATTGGACGCCGCTGAGCCAATGACGGACCTCCCTGAACCGCAAGCACAAGCATCGCAGTTCCGTGAACTGGGCCAGCATCTCTGGCCGCCTCATATCTCACGCGAAAGTTCGGCTGCGACCTGTGAGCATCAGCGTGCCGAACCTGATGCTCTTGTGTGTATTGATTGTGGCCAGCCCCTGAATGTGATCAAGACGGTTGGTAATTATCAGTTATTGAAGCCTTTGAGTCGACGAGAGAAGACCTTCATTGCCTGGCGAGAGGGACATGTTGTCGTTTTGAAGATGCTGGGGCCAGCGTCGGGTTCTGAGCATGCTGAGCTGCTGCGGACACAGGCACAAGCACTGTGCCAAATTAGCCATCCTGGTATGCCTAAGATCTATGAGGCTTTTGAGTGGCAGGGACAGCTTTTTCTGATCAGTGAGATGATTTATGGTCAAAATCTTCAGCAGCTTGTGGTGCGACAGGGGGCTTTGCCAGAGTCCCAGGCTGCAGCTTGGGCTGTGGATATCTGTCACTTGCTAGATTACCTGCATCAGCAAGATTCGCCGATGCTGCATCACGGTCTGAAGCCGGTCAATCTTATTCGGCCAACGATTCCCCACGGTTTGAGTCAGGTTGTACTCGTCAATTTCGGAGATCTATGGGAAGAGACAGAGGACATGAGTTGTGCGGCCTATATGGCGCCTGAACAACAGGAGGGGAAATCGGTCCCGGCATCGAATCTTTATGCTTTGGGGGCAACCATGGTTTATTTGCTCACTCAGCAAGATCCTGATGCTTTCTACCGTCTAGGGAATCAAGAGGCCCATCTTGCGGTGGTTGATATCCCGAACCTGAGCCCTGAGATGGCCCAAGTTCTTGTACAGTTGACGCATCCTGACCCGGCCCAGCGCTACGAATCGGCGGTGGCTGCAGAGGAAGCTTTAAAAGTCCTTGCCTAAATGCTAGGCCGGTGGTTCTAAGTATCGCTCAATCAGAATAATGGCGACGAGGTCATCAATGGGACGTGGGTGTGTGCGGAGCCCCTGGGGCCATAGTTTCATGAGACCGCGAGGGGGATACATCTGCCAGTAGCGATCTCGGGCCTCAAGGGTACTGTAGCGTTCGTCGATGGGCAAAATCTTTGGCGGATCCGTGAGTTGCTGGAGTTTTTGCTGCCATTCTTGAGAGGTGGTTTGATTCCCGAGGACAATGAGTGCGACCGAATATTGGGTGCAGAGGGTGTTGAGGGTTGCGATCGCAACCTCAGACGGTACAACTTCATGCCCATACAACGTCCGATCAAATCCCATGACCGCCACACCACATTTTTCTCGTCCTGGATCGAACCCGATAATGACGGAATTTTGGGGATCTACATCGGCTGCAGGTGAAGGTGAATCAACCTCGGACATTGTAATTAAACCTAAGCGGCACCTCAATCCTACCCTTGGTATTGAATATCTTTAAGATTCGAGATTAGATTGCGGTCGGCTTACGCTAAGATAAGCCTTGGGTTATATCCCGCTACTTGGAGAGGTGGCAGAGTTGGTCGATTGCGTCTGACTTGAAATCAGATGAGCCCTTGCGGGTTCCGGAGGTTCGAATCCTCTCCTCTCCGTTCTCAATGAGGTGCTGGTTTTCTGGCATTCAACCTAACCCCCCTCAATCTTTTGAAGGGGGTTTTTTTGCTGTTGGCAGGAGTGGTGGATTTGGCTGTGAGGCGTTTATAGAACCGGGGTGGAATGATCTTGATAAAGCGAGAACAGAAGTCCCCGTCGCTATACATAAAAGCAACCTCGGCTCTATCGGAGCCGAGGTTCGTCTGAATCACGGGTTATAAAGGGTTGCAATTAGCATCCACACCCAGAATGACCGCATCCTGTGCCTTGCGGGTGTCCTTGGGCACAGGCCTCACTACAGTAGGGCTTATCATTGGCCATCACGGCTGCCTTCAAATCAACGATGCAGAGACAGGAGGGACAGGCACATTTCATTTGACTAACGGTTGTCATGACGATGTTCCTTTACGCGAGTGGCGCGATTGTTTATCTTATTAGTATATCTGAACATATGTTCAGATATCAACTTGACTGATAATATGTGTTCAAACATAAGGTGCCTCAATGTCTGATATCTCAACGCCTGAGATTGGAGCGGTAGAGGTTGCTCCTGTCTGTGATGACCTGCATGATCCAGAGGCCATTGTTGCGGCTGATGTTTTGGCTGCTGATAAGGCCCAGCAGATGGCTGAATTCTTTAGTTTGTTGGGGGATGCCAACCGACTGCGGATTTTATCGGTTTTGGCAGTCCAGGAAGTGTGTGTGGGCGATTTGGCTGCAATATTAGGGATGAGTGAATCAGCCGTTTCGCATCAATTGCGATCTCTAAAGGCGGTTCGATTGGTGGGGTACCGGAAACAAGGGCGCCACGTTTATTATTACCTCGATGACCACCATGTCTTAGAGCTGTACCAGGCCGTGGCGGATCATCTCGATGAGGCTTAGAGAGCAATATAGTCTTGTTCGATGGCTGTGAGGGTTTGCCAGAATTCTTTGATATGCAGCCAGCCCACAAATCCGCCATAGAGATATTGGCCCTGGGGCGACCCGACAAAAACATGAGGAATGCCCAGGGGATTGTTCCAGGTGCGGAGGGTGATGCCGTTGGGCAGTTTTAGCCATACTTTGGCGCGATAAAAATCGCGTTGATGGGCATCAGTCATCCCTTCTATGGTTTGCAGTCGCTGAATCAGCTGGGCAGTAATCTCACAGGTGTCACATTGAAATGGTGTGGGATCTCGCCAGAATTCGCGGATGGTGTCGGAAACTTGAATATGATGTCGCAGGGCTGGATGGCTGAGGCCGGGTAGTTCCACTACTGCAGCATGGTGAAGTTGAGTGGAGCAGTTGGTGATGGTGCCGTCGCTGCCGCCGTCTACGTTGCCTCTGATCACAAGGGTGGGAATTTGGGATGCGATCACAACTCCGATCTCCCTGCGACTACGCCCTAAATCGCGAGCAATGCCAATGCCCCAACCAAAGGGATCAATCATGCGCGCTAGATCAGCCCCTCCGACAGGGGAGCCGACAAGGACCAAGGATTCTACCTGCGGCCACCATTCCGGGTGACGGTGCAGGACTTCGAGCCAGATTAAGCCCCCCATTGAATGACCGATGATCCGCATTGGGGTGTGGGGATGCTGGGCGATATTGCTGGTTGCAATTTCATCCACCTTCTCAATCAAAGGCGCAATCCGGAGCCATGTCCGCCAATAGCCTAGGTTGGGGGCAACAACCTGTGTATTGGGCTCCGCCACCTGCTGAGCGAGATACTCCATGTGGCGATGGTCGTCCGCCCATCCATGCTGAGCATAAATAATATATTGCGGCTTGTCTTGTAGCATCTTGAAGGTCGAATATCTCTACCCTAATTTTATGGAAGGAGAGGATAGGGTGGAGCCTCGCAGGTACAGTTAGGGTATTGGTCCTGCTGTTCACCCCGATGTTTGTCTATGCCGTTGCCCACTTTGGCTGCAATACAATTGGGGCGCAACATTGAAGGTCAATGGATTTGGCAACATCTCGACTTTGAGCTGCAGCCGGGTGAGCGTCTCGCCATTGTGGGTCCCTCTGGCGTCGGTAAAAGCTTACTTCTGCGTTCGATTGCCGGGCTAGATCCGATTCAAGCGGGAAAACTAATGTTTGAAGGGAAGCCGGTCTCGACGCTTTCTAAGCCTCGTTATCGCGCTCAAGTCATCTATCTTCACCAGCGTCCGGCTCTTCTGGAGGGAACGGTTGAATTTAATCTGCGACAGGTCTATCGTTTGAGTCTCCATCGCCAGAAAGCCTATAACCGCGAGCAAATCCTACAGTATCTAGCTCCCCTTGATCGAGATGGTGATTTTTTGCAGCGCTCCGTCGAGAACCTATCGGGGGGAGAAGCCCAAATTGTGGTTTGTTTAAGGGCACTTCAGCTTGCACCTCAGGTCTTATTGCTAGACGAGCCCACCGCTTCGATGGATGAGGCCACAGCTCAGCAAATTGAAGGCCTTGTTGCTCAATGGTTACAAGCTGATCCTAAACGAGCCTGCGTTTGGACGAGCCACAATACCAGTCAAATTGAGCGCGTGACTGATCGCCAATTCATCCTCAACAGAGAGCCTTAATGGATCAAAACTATATTCCCATTAGTAATGGACAACTGGTCCTGGCCTCCAGTCTGATTTTGATCAACATGGGCCTTTCCTTTGGGCTGCGATTGGGGCTCGAGAAAAGCCTCGGGATTGCCACGGTTCGTTTGGTGGTCCAGCTTTTGTTGGTGGGCTACATTCTGGACTGGGTGTTTGCCTTAGATAATCCCTGGCTGGTCTTACTGGTGGCCTTGATCATGAGTGCGATCGCCGGTCATGCGTCCGTGAGTCGAACTCGCCGTCGGTTCCCATCCATTTACTGGCATAGTCTGCTGTCGATTTTGGCCTCCAGTGCTTTGGTGACGGGGCTACTGGTCCAGGGCGTGATTCGGATTGATCCTTGGTATGACCCACAGTATGTCATTCCGCTGTTGGGAATGGTCCTGGGCAATACCTTGACGGGGACCTCCCTCGCCCTCGATCGGTTTATGGAAGATGTGGTGCGGTTGCGATCGCAAATCGAATCTCTACTGGCTCTGGGCGCAACACGCTGGGAAGCTGCGGGGACAACAATCAAAGAAGCAATTCGCACGGGCATGATTCCCACCATTAATTCGATGATGGTCGTGGGCTTAGTGAGTCTGCCAGGAATGATGACAGGTCAAATTTTGGGAGGCGTCAATCCCACCGATGCGGTGAGATACCAGATTGTGATCTTTTTCACCATTGCCGCAGGGACGGCCTTAGCCTGCATGGGTATTGTGATGTTGGCGTTTCGAGTGCTGTTTAGTGCAGACCATCAACTGCGACTTGATCGCCTAGAGAAATGCGATCGATAAAACTTCCGCCAGTTGTTCTGAACCTCTTAGAGAACTACTTGTATTGAGAATCTGGAGCACAGCAACAAGACCTACATTGAACCTTGGATCGATGAGTCAATGCTATTGGGAGGTCAAAAAATAAAAAAATAGCTCGTCTTCATTAAAGAGACGAGCTAGAAAGGAGAGTTTTGATACACTTTGAAATCTTTGTTGGGTCTGTCGATGTACGATTACGACAAACAGTCGAAGACCCCTTTAAGCCGTTTGTGATTGTTGCAAGTCATAGCCGTGTCTGCCAAGCTGTGTTGCAATCTCCCGTAGGGAATCAAGATCAGCATTGCGAGAATAGGAGGCCGGGAGCATCTGCTCCTGTGAATACCCTTCAGTTCTGAGGAGTGAACCTGCAATCTTGCCAGCAATCGCAAATGATAGTAGGTAGAGCATGGGCTGAATCTCAAACTGGTATATTGCGCAAAACTAAAAAAGAGACAGAAACATTAAGCCAAACAGAAGTGAACTAGCTGACGGCATAAGCAATTGCGAAGACACCAGCCATCAGAATTGTTGTTGCAATTCCCATCAGCCAGTACGTGCGCTGCTCAGCTGGTGAAGGATACTCTGCAACCCGTGTTTTTGGATCTTTTGCAAAGTTGTTAATCACGCCTCTTTCGTCAGTCGTGCTAATCATGTGCTGCTCTCACTTGTATCTTTATGTAAATAAATGTAGCACTATTGTAAAGTTGCTGCAATATATATTGACAATTTAATTTCTCCTTGCTATGCATTTGAATCTTGTTTGAAAGCTTCTCAGCACCACCCATCTTTGCGGTATTGATGTTGTAAATGTGCCTAGGATCCGGTCGCATAACCCCTTTAGAGCGGCGGAATTAAAAGGGTGAAAGCTTTTTGAGGGCTCCTGTTGACAACATTCTGCTGTAAGGAGGACTGTGTGGGATGAGTCGAATTTATAGCCAGCTTTACTTAAATAGAGCCGAATAGAGCATCTATCTTTTAGGGGGGGGAGCACGATTCGAGATAACGACCTGTTTGTTGAAAGCGGCTCTATGTCTCTTTCACAGTTTTTCTCATGTGATTGACTTTCACGCTTTGATGATTTCTCCGCTTGGTAGCGACTCATCTGAGTCCTTGGTACGAGAGAGTGACGAGGGAGAGTTTCTTCGAATTCCTCTGGCGAAGACTATGAGTATTCAATATATATATGCCAGCCTGACTTTGGTTTTCCAGCTCACCAGAATGCTGTGGAGAAAAGGGAGCAGAAAGCACTTCATCGTTGAGCACAGCAACAAGATTCATTTCACTTATATTGCTTGAGGCTGTCTGATAAGTTGTTTGCTCAGTCAATGAAGGATGCCTGAGATCCCTACAACACCTAGCCTCTGGCAGATATTTGGTGAACTTGGATTAGGTCATTACAACGGGATATGCATCTCATGCCGATCGTTCCCTGACGGCTTTTTGTCGAAGTATATCTACGAACTGGCATATGACAAGGCTCGAATGTCATCCCTATCGCAGAAAGGTTGACCCTACACGGCAGAGTACTTGTCACACCCTACTGTCTTTTTGGACTGAACTCTAAAAACGCTTTCATGAAAACGATTGAGAGAATTGTGGTGCTGAGATGCTATTTCACGAGTGCTGATTGGCATTGCTTGCCCATGCGGACATACCTGTCCCATTAAATAGGATCGGATAGCAATAAATTGTATTCAGAAAGACAATTTATTCTCATTAAGTTCTTGATCGGTTATTGAGTCTATAGAACTTTAAGATTCCCTGAGTGAGGAACTACAGCAATCTGTGGAGCACATGTGAAAGATAAGTCTAGGCCTGTAACTCCTTCTGGAAGGCTGTTTTTACTTCTCTGCTGATAGCAGTAATGAGCATAGATACAAAAGTTAATCCGTTTCTTGTTGAAAGTAATTCTCATCTCTGCTGTAATTGTTTTGCGAGCTTATTGACTTTAAGTATCAATAAACTGTAATCATTCTAACGAATGAGTCTATTGATATGACCTTCAGAGGATGCAGCCGTTGTGACGACCACATTCCCCACATTTCAAGACGCCGAAGAGTTGCCTTGGTGGGCGGGTAATGCCCGCTTCGTAAACGCTTCAAGGCGCCTGCTCGGTGCTCACGTTGCCCATGCAGGATTGATTGTCTTCTGGGTTGGGGCCTACACCTTATTTGAGTTAGGCCGTTTCGACCCGGCCCAGCCCATCTATGCCCAGGGGTTGATACTGCTCCCCAACTTGGCCCGATTGGGTTTAGGTTTGGGTGACGCAGGGCAGGTTTTCGACCCCCATCCCTATTTTGTTGTGGGTGCTTTGCACTTAATCAGCTCTGCTTTTCTTGGCTTTGGTGGTCTGTATCATGTGCTTCGAGGGCCCGCTCAGCTTGAAGAGCAATTCCCTCGCTATGGCTATTGTTGGGATGACTCAAAAGCCATGACAAATATCTTGGGGATTCATTTAATTCTGCTTGGCCTGGGGGCAGGGCTTCTCGTCTTTAAGGCTCTCAAGTTTGGTGGATTATACGATCCGAATTTAGGGCAATTGCGCTTGGTCACAGCCCCCACCCTAAACCCGGTTGTCATTGTGGGCTATCTGCTGGGTGTTCAGAGTCCAGATTGGATTGCAGGTGTAAATTCTCTAGAGGATATTGTCGGCGGTCACATCTGGGTCAGTCTTCTTTGTATTTTGGGTGGGGTATGGCACTGTGCGACGAATCCCTTCAGTTGGGCTCAGCGCTTGTTCACCTGGTCTGGTGAAGCCTATCTCTCCTATAGCCTTGGGGCTTTAGCATTAATGAGCTTTGTCGCCACATACTTTGTTGCGGTCAATACCGTGGCATACCCAACAGAATTCTATGGACCCAGCTTGCGCCTCTTTTTTGGACAGTTTCCTCAGTTTGTTGCGGCAGAAGGTCAGTTGACGACACGTGTCTGGCTTGCGAATGCTCATTTCTGGCTCGGCTTCTTTGTGCTTCAGGGACACCTTTGGCACGCACTACAAGCACGAGGATTCAACTTAAGCCGTGAACTTTTGCCGCACTAATTTTTTGCAACCTCAGCATTTGGACAAAAACTATGACAGCAGCCCTTGATTCTGAGAGCGTCTCTGAAAAGGCCATTCCCCCTGCACAGACATCGCATAAATTTCAACACCCTTGGTGGCGAGGGAATGCTCGATTTGTTGACCAGTCAGGAATGCTTCTCGGTGCCCACCTTGCGCAAGCTGCGCTCATCACCCTGTGGGCAGGTGCTATGACGCTTTTTGAGCTTTCGCACTTTAATGCAGCACAACCCATGTTCGAGCAAGGGATAATCCTGCTCCCCAATCTGGCTCGTCTTGGATACGGCGTTGGCGAAGGTGGGTTGGTGAGTGATACCTATCCCTACTATGTAATTGGCGTGGTGCATTTGGTCAGCTCTACGGTTTTGGCGGCAGGGGGATTGTTTCACGCATTGCTCGGTCCCTCCGCATTGGCCGCCGATGATACCTTTGCCGGTGGTTTCGGTTATGACTGGGCTGACCCTGACAAAATGACCTCCATTCTAGGAACACATCTGGTGATGCTGGGATGTGGAGCGTGGTTGCTGGTCATAAAGGCGATGTTCTGGGGCGGTCTCTATGATGCCAATCTAGAAACGGTTCGTGTGATTACGAACCCTACCCTGAACGCAGCTCGCATCTTTGGTTATCTGATAGGACCTCTGTCGAGTGGTGGTATGGCTGCCGTCGATAGCCTTGAAGACATTGTCGGTGGCCACCTATGGATGGGTTTGATATTAGTTTTGGGTGGCGCATGGCACACCACGACTCAACCCAGAGAATGGGCTAAACAATTGCTGGTCTGGTCTGGTGAAGCTTATCTTTCTTATAGTTTGGCGGGTCTTGCCTATATGGGACTGTTGGCAGCCTATTTCGTGACGGTGAATACGGTGGCTTATCCAGAGGTCTTCTATGGATCCTATCTTGCGCCGTTAGATCAAAATCCGTTTGTGAATTCGAGAAGCTGGCTTGCCATTACCCATGTTTTTCTAGCCGGTATGGCTCTTCTGGGGCATCTCTGGCATGGCTTTCGGGTCAGAGCCGCTGATGCTGGATTCGACCTGACTCAAAAGCAAGTGGTTCAAACCCTAGATCTGCAGGTTGGGAATCTTGAAACACCGGTGAATTCGTCTGCTGCTGTCCAGTGGTTGATTGGCAACCTGCCTATTTATCGACCCGGCCTGAGTGCCTTCCGTCGAGGCTTAGAGATTGGCATGGCCCACGGCTACTTCATTCTCGGACCCTTTGTTCTTCTGGGTCCCATGAGAACAACTGATGAGGCTTTTTCCGTTGGATTATTGGCTAGCTTGGTTCTCGTCGTCGTGATGAAGGGAGCCTTAGACATGTATGGTTCAGCCACTTTTACTCAAGGTCGAACACCGTCATGGTTATCCTCTCAAGTCCCAGCAGCCCTGCAAACGTTAGATGGTTGGCGTCAGTTCAGCCTGGCTATCTTAATTGGGGGCATTGGCGGCGCTATTTTTGCCCATGAGCTATGCGTGCGGACCCACCTTTTCTAGCACCCAACCTAGATTTTGAGGACATCGCTCTTCCGACTGCTTGGACGATGCCTCAATTTGCCTGCGGCTGTGGCACGCAGCCGCAGGCTTCTCTCCCGTGTATTCATTGTTGTCATTAATAAGGAGCGTCTTCTAGATGCAAAGTTACGGAAATCCCACCGTCAAATATGACTGGTGGGCCGGGAACTCCCGATTTGCTCAACAATCCGGACTGTTTGTTGCAGCCCATGCCGGACAAGCTGGGCTCAGTGCCCTCTGGGCCGGAGCCTTCACCCTCTTTGAACTCTCAAAGTATTCCGCTGATCTGCCGATGGGTGAGCAAAGCTTGATTGTTCTGCCCCACCTTGCTTCGCTAGGCTTTGGCGTTGGAGCCGGTGGCCAAATTGTAGACACTTACCCATTCTTTGTTGTGGGTGCGCTACATCTGATTTCTTCTGCCGTTTTTGGCTCGGGCGCACTCTTTCATGTTTTTGGAGCCAAATCCAATCTCGATGAAACAGACGGACGCTCCAAATCCTTTCACTTTGAATGGGATAACCATGGTCAACTCGGTCTAATCCTTGGGCATCACCTCCTATTTTTAGGGATTGCTTGCCTCTTATTTGTGACCAAAGCCACAACATGGGGAGGGCTCTACGATCCTGTCATCGGAGATGTGCGGCTCGTTGCTCCCAACCTTAATCCTCTAACTATTTTTGGATACCAGACCCATTTTGCAACTGTGAGTAATCTGGAAGATCTTGTGGGTGGTCATGTGTTTGTCGGGACGCTCGAAATTTTAGGGGGCGTGTGGCATATTGCAGCACCCCCTCTAGCTTGGTCTAAGAAGCTGTTGCGTTTCTCGGGCGAAGCGATTCTTTCCTACTCTTTGGGTGGCATTGCCTTAGCTGGTTTTGTTGCTTCCTATTTCTGTGCTGTCAATACCCTTGCTTACCCCGTTGAGTTTTATGGCCCCATCCTTGAGGTGAAACTCGGTATCATGCCCTATTTCTCAGATACGGCAGCCCTACCCGTGGGAGTGCATACAGGGCGTTGTTGGCTATCGAATGCCCACTTTATTCTGGCCTTTGCTTTGCTCCAGGGACATCTATGGCATGCCCTGCGTTCAATGGGCTTTAACTTCGAGCGCGTTGATTCTGCCCTGAAATTTGAAAATCCTTAGTCATCCTCAGACTAAAGGGATAGTGCAAACAGAACGAAGATCTTTTATTGGCAGAAACCTTGTCTTTCCTCTCTAGACAAGCCTCTGTGAATCTCAAGGCGTCCTGCAGACTCTCCTCTGGGACGCCTTTCTCTTTGATATCGAAACTTGGAGGACTCTTCACCGTGACTACGGCAAATCTTTCAAAATTTACGACTGAAAATATGACCAATAGCTGGTGGAACGGCAATGCCCGTCTGACCCAGTTTTCAGGTTTACTGCTGGGGGCACATCTAGCCCATACAGGCTTAATCGTCCTATGGGCCGGCACCCGAGTTATTGCAGAAGCGGGTATTGTTGACCCAAGCCTGTCTTTTGCCGATCAGAATTTATTGTTGATTCCCCATCTTGCGGCTCTTGGGTTTGGTTTCGGCCCTGAAGGAACAGTCGAAACCTATCCCTACTTTGTGGTTGGAGTATTACATTTGGTGGCATCTGCCGTGCTTGGTGCTGCAGGGATATACCACGTTTTTGATGGTGCTCCCGTCCTAGATGAATCAGAGAATAGTCGAGCCGTGAAATTTCATTATGAGTGGACGGATCATCGAAAGTTGGGCTTTATTCTGGGCCACCATCTGATCTTTTTAGGGGCGGCAGCCTGGCTATTTGTCCTCAAAGCTATGATTTGGGGCGGTATATATGATCCTACCGTCAGTTCTGTTCAAATCATTAGCAATCCGACTCTTAATCCTGCCACTATCTTTGGCTATCTTGTGGGTCGCAATCATGACGTATGGTCCGTTCAAGGATTAGCAAGCGTGAGTACTCTGCAGGATATTGTGGGTGGTCATATTTGGATCGGCACCTTAGAAATCTTGGGGGGTATTTGGCATATCCAAAAGCCTCCTGCCCCTTGGTCACGCTGGCTGTTGAAAATCAATGCCCATGCGGTTCTCTCCTATAGTCTTGCTGGAGTTGCATGGATGGCTTTTCTCTCCTGCGTGTTTATTTATAATCCCCTTGTGTTTCCTCCGGAACTCTATGGTCCGGACAAAACAGCTTTATCGAATGTTCAGTTTCTATTGGGTCTGGTGACATTAGGAGGTCATGTTTGGCACGCTTCTATTGCTCGAGCTGAGTTTAAAGCGAAGTCCAGTCCTACTTCTTAGCCAATATTCTCTAGCTCACATGTTCGCAAGCGTTTGTGACTCAGTAAGAAAGGTCTGCTAGCCCATAAGAACCCGCAACATCAGAGTCGCCATAAATAAAAGAAAAATTGGCCTCGGTGAAGAATGGGGAAGCAGAGTCTCCGCAGGGGGCGAGTGAGTCAACGTTTTTAGATCTGGGTGAGTAATGCCCAGCTTCTCGTTTGAGGGAAGCTGGGTCTTTGTCGTTTAAGTCAGACCTGTTCACAACTAGAATTTTTTGCATTAAAGTTTTAGGCTTGGTTTTCGAAATCTTTCTGTCTGAATTCTCTTAACTCTTTTTGCGAAAGGACTTTGGAGATATTCTTTTTGTTGGCGATAGGGGTTGACAACTGTTTTATTGATAGTTATTCTCAATTATGTGGCAAATGAAAAGCTGCAGTCAAAAATACAAGTTGGCTTTATCTCTTTTGCTTCCATCTCATTTGACTGTCTATGTGTTGCCTTAGGATTCTGGGTGATTTGCGAAAAGCGCACTTCATTTCTGCGTCAAGTTTAGAAGGCGTTCGAGGCTGATCCTCTTAGGGGCTGGACTCTCTGAGTCCGTTCTTCGAATGGCATGATTTTTATACAGGTTTTTCTAGCAACGGTTCCAGCTCCGGGCTAAGTCTCGGCTTTGTTTGTGCTGTTTGATTTGCTCGGCGGTGTATTTATGGCCCTGCTTAAGTCTCGGCTTAGCTTTTCTGTCCGAGATCTGTTTTTTGTATCTAGTAAAAATAGGAGACTTTAAATGGCAAGAGTTGGTTTGTATTTTGGGACGACCACTGGTAAAACAGCGAATGTTGCCGAGATGATTCAGGAGGGGTTAGGAGGCGCAGATGTCGTTTCCGTTGCCGAGATTCATGAGGTTGAAGAGAGGGATGAGCTTCTGGTTCACGACTTCTTGATCATTGGTTGTCCGACTTGGGATATCGGTGAGCTACAGAGCGACTGGGATACTTTTTTCCCAAACCTAGACAGCATTGATTTTAGCGGTAAAAAAATTGCCTACTTTGGAACGGGTGATCAAATTGGTTATGCCGATAATTTTATGGATGCGATGGGCATTTTGGAGGCAAAAATCAGTGAAAAGGGTGGTTCGACCGTCGGGAAAACTTCTACTGATGGCTATGAATATGAAGATTCTAAGGCTGTTAAAGATGGTCAGTTTTGTGGACTCGCCATTGACGAAGATAACCAAGATGATTTGACCGATGAGCGTGTTTCCGCGTGGATTGCTCAACTGAAGTCAGAATTTGGCCTTTAATTATTCACTCTATCTTCGTGCGATATTATGTCCTCCCTTTTTGAAGCCCTTTGGGTGAATACCAGCGCCAGTCTCCAACGCTTTGACCAGCCATTGCTGAAATATTTAGCAAGCCATGTTGGAGTGGCTCACTGGGCTTATCGACAAACTCCTGATGAGCCCAGTGATTTAGAGGTACCTGTCCAACTTTTGCATGACTACTTGCGGGAGCAAGATCGTCCGGTGCATCTGGTGGCGCATGGGACAGGGGGGCTGGTGGCGTTCTTGTTTGCTCGCCAGCACCCTGAGTATGTGCGATCGGTGACTTTATTGAGTGTTGGAGCCCAAGTTAGTCTTGATTGGATTGCCCACTACTATTTCCATCTTAAATTTTTGAACTGTTGTCGAGATCAGGTCTTTTATCAGTTGATCACTGATCTGTTCGGAAAGCAGAATCCTGCTGGACATCAATATCTTGGTCGCATTCTACGGCATGCGTTGGCGACTTCGCCGTCCCCCCATTCGATGATTCAAACGGCCACCCTTGCCAAGGGGGGATTGCCCGTTCCTTTGTTGGCCTGTGGTGGTCATGATGATGTTGTGGTGGACCCACACGAAATAGAAGGTTGGCGAGGGCAAATGAAGGGTTGCGATCGCATCTACCACTGTCCTCAGGGGCGTCACTTTTTTCACAGCACTCATTCCGATCTGGTGGGTGAACAAATTATCGATTTTTGGCACCACCTTTCTGATGCCAACAATGCCTCTTGGTCGGACATTAAATTGGCCCTGGACAGTAACTGTAGGCTCTAACTTCTAATTCCTCATCATGCTTCATAGCTTCTTCTCTCAGCCTCTATTGGTCATATTGCTCCAAGTTTTGTTGATCTTCTGTGCTTGGGGAGGTATTGCGATTTTGGTTGGATATGCTGCTCAAGCTTTACTGCAAGGCGTGGCGCACCTGCAACGCCTGCACAGCATTCCCTGCAATCGCTGCGTCTATCGCACCGGGCATTACCAGCTTCCCTGCACTGTGCGTCCCATTGAGGCCTTTACTGAGCAAGCCATTAACTGCCCGGACTGTCTTCTCGCTTCTCGTCCGATGCCCCGTAACAGGACTGCTACGTCTTCCTGGATCAAAGCTGGTGCGATTCCTGTCGTCAATCTTTTGTTCGTTACTCTCGAAAGGTTTCTGCTCGCAGGCCTGGAAAACTGACACCGTTCATTTTTATGCAAGAGGTCTCCCATGCTTTCCCAACTCAAGTCGGCCGATAACGTTACCTTTTTAAACCCTGGTCACATCAGTCGGCATTCCTTCAAGCGGCGAGATATGTTGCCTACGCCGCCGCACAAGCTTTGGCAAATTGAGCAGGGTTTTGTTCGTACTCTTACCTGGGATTCAGAGGGGGCGATTTCAACTTTAGGTCTTTGGGGACCAGGAGATGTTGTCGGTCTTCCCCTTACGCAGCTTGAGCCTTATTTCATGACTTGCCTCAGTAAAGTGGAGGCTAAGCTCTTGGGGCATCCCTGTTATTGGTCAATGGAAGCCATGCTCTGTCACATTCAGCAAACTGAGTCTTTGCTCCAGATTACCCGCAGTAAACGTGTGGGCGATCGATTGCGGCAGCTCTTGCAGTGGCTGGCGCAGCGGTTTGGTTATCACACTGAACACGGTCTCATGACAGAGCTACAAATTACACATCAAGAAATTGCTGAAACGTTGGGAACCTCAAGGGTCACTATCACTCGACTCCTCAAACTTTTGGAGCAAGAAGGCTTCATGCACCGTTCTCGTAAACGCTATTTGATACTGCCGCAGCATTAGACATGTGATATCTGTCGGGACTCAATCCAACCCTCTTGCCGAATGTATTTGTTTGTGAGGATCAGATCGTTCTGGCCTCGCTCGGCCTCCTTTAGATAGCTATATTTTTCATCAATACCTAGTAATTTCTTTAGTTTGTTTGACTAAAAATTGATATCAAGAATGCTGATATCACATTTCTGTAGAGGAATCAGGCTGCAGGTCTGTAGCCTGAAACTACTTCTATATATGCTATAAGTCGTCAATGCACGATACCGTCTTGGGTCGCAAAATATAGGTCACATATTTTTGAGTTGATAATTAGTTGCAATAAGGAATATTCTCTGATAGATTCACTACAGTAGATTTATTGACTACTCTTCTCAATTGTATTCACGCGTTACATCAAGGACCTGCCATGCCAGAAACCTCTACAGTCCGACAAGCTTTTGATCAACTGAGCGAGAATGCAGTTGCTTTGGGGCCTGAAATCACGATCCCTGTCTGTGAGGGGATGAATTTGGTGTTGGCTAGTTTTCAGTCCCTATATTTGCAGTATCAAAAGCATCATTTTGTGATCGAAGGCCCTGAGTTTTATCCTCTTCATCAGTTTTTTGATGAGAGTCGAAATGCTGTTCAGGGTTATACCCATGATTTAGGAGAGCGCCTCAATGGTTTGGGTGGGGTTCCTGTCGCCAGCTTTAGTAAGCTTGCAGAACTGGCCTGTTTCGAATCAGAATCCGATGGTTGTTTTGATGCTCGGTCGATGGTGGAACATGATTTGGCCGCTGAGAAAAGCCTGATTGGACTGTTGCGATCGCAAGCTTCCCAAGCTGAAAGTCTCGGTGACCGTGCTACCCGCTATCTCTATGAGCAAATGCTTTTAGAGACTGAAGATCGAGCCTTTCATTTAGATCATTTCCTTGCAAAAGATAGCCTCATGCTTGGATTGAGTTAGCACGAATTCATTCAGTAGAGGTGTTTCTGAGCCTCTAGGGGGACTGTTTTTCTTATTCAAAGAGTTTTCAGGAAGGAACTTAGTGATGCATTTATCTCATACCTCACTAAAGCCAGAACATCAGATTATTCGTGTCCCGAGTTGCGAACGCTGGCGCATTCAGCGACGCCTGCGGGAGCTATCAGTCAATGCTTGGTGTTCAACCGACGGTTACTTGCGTGTCGAGGTCAAAGATTATGTGGAATCAGCTCAAGTCTGGAGCGTTGTTCAGCAGTTTATCGCTCCCCGCACCGATCTGGTTGGCTGGCTGGAGCAATGCTGGTCCTAATGTTCCTGGCTCTTGCCTACCCGTGACTATTCGTCGTGACGACCCTTGGACTGATGTCTTTCTTGGTCAGGCCATGACAGCTCACCGTCATAGCCTATTGGATGGTAAGGCAAAGGTGGCACTCCACTATTGCACCTCAGATCTAGAGAAAATTGCAGGCATGTCTTGCCCCTCTGCCAAAATTCCGGATTATCTGTGGCAAAGCTTGAAACGTAAGCATTCTAGGTCTTTATTTAAGGGGCATCAGTTTCATGGATAAGTACA
>CALFCG010000211.1 GCA_937951315.1 uncultured cyanobacterium | reverse complement strand
CCCTTGGGGAATTAGGTAGTTGCGGGCATAACCAGGGGCTACCTCGACCAGTTGACCGGATGTGCCAAGCTTTCTGACATCTTGATTGAGGAGGAGCTGTATGCGTTTTGCCATGACGATAGGGATGGGATTTATTTTGCAGTAACGATCCATGTTACCCAAGAGTCTTTACCCTTTGCAATCCTTGCGAAGAATTTAATGTCACTGTTTGTTTATAGGATGTTCTGTCGCGTTAGGGCAAAACCGGTTAGGACATTCTCTGCTTCCATTTGAGTGAGTACAGATAGGACTTTTTTTGGGCTGTCTCTGCGAAAAATCTCAACTTGCTGGTCTTGAGGGTTAAGAAGCCAACCGAGGCGAGTGCTGTTATCGGTGTATTCCTGCATTTTGTCTTGCAGAGGACTGAGACAGCTTGGTGATCTCCTTGTCAGGCCACCATAATTAGCGATCTATACAAATACAATTCCCAGTGAACTTTTATCGCTGGGGTTGTTTTTTGATTGCGGTGACTCCATCTCCCTTGTCCGAGACAAACGGTGGTCTGAGATTTTGGGGAGATTGAAGTGGATGAGTTGCCCCCAAGATGTTCTTCTTGGTGAGCAATAAAGGGCATCCAGTATCTTCGTACACTCCGTCATCGTGAATGAGTTCCCCTTCCTTATTTTCGAAAAATAGGTTTTAGTGGAGGCGATCGCAACTCCAAAAATTTCTATGGTCGCCCCAGCTTCTTCCACTACCGGCTTTGATCAACTCCACGAGCAGGTTCAACGCTGGATTCATGCCCAAGGTTGGCCAGGACTGCGCCCTATCCAAGACAGAGCTGTGCCCCCCATTCTGTCTAGAAAGTCTGATGTGATTATTACTGCCGCTACCGCTGGTGGAAAAACGGAAGCTGCTTTTTTACCTGTTTTTTCTCAACTCGTTACCCATCCAGGTAAAAGCATTCAAGTGATTGGGCTCAGCCCGCTCAAGGCGCTCATTAACGACCAGCATCGACGGCTGGCAGAAATTGGAGAGGGGCTCCAGATTCCAGTGAACGCTTGGCATGGTGATATTGCCTCCGGTAAAAAGCGCCGCGTCCTGGAGAATCCTGCTGGGGTGGTGCTGATTACCCCTGAATCATTAGAAGCTTTGTTTGTTCTCAAAGGTACGCAGCTTGCCACCCTGTTTGCCGACCTGCAGTACATCGTGATTGATGAAATGCACTCCTTCATTGGCTCCGAGCGTGGCCGACAAATGCAGTCCCTGATGCATCGGGTGGAACTGGTGGTGGGGAAGCGTGTGATGCGGGTGGGGTTGAGTGCAACCTTGGGCGATATGTCCCTGGCGGCGGAGTTCCTGCGCCCAGGGCAGGGGGATGGCGTACAGCTGATTCAGTCCGGCAGTAAGGATCAGGATGTCAAACTGCAGATTCGAGGGTATGTGAAGCCGGCCTTTGAAGAGGATGACGTTGACGATGTCCTCAAGGATGAAATGGATCTACAGCCCACTGCCGATGCGGTGGAGATTGCCGGTGATTTATTTCAGGCGCTGCGGGGCGATAAAAACCTGATCTTTATTAACAGCCGCCGACAGGTGGAACGGTATGCTGATTTACTGCGCTACATGTCCATTGAGCGGCGCGTGCCCAATGAATTTCTGCCCCACCACGGCAGCCTTGCCAAGGAACTACGCCAAGAAGCTGAAGATGCCCTCAAAGCTGAGGACCGTCCGTCCAATGTCATTTGTACAATGACGCTGGAAATGGGGATTGATGTGGGTTCAGTGAAGTCCATCGCTCAGGTGGGTCCTCCTAGCTCGGTGGCGAGTACCTGTCAGCGGCTCGGGCGCTCAGGCCGGCGGGCAGGGGAATCGGCCATTATGCGTGTGTATATTTCTGAGCCGAAAGTGACGCCCAGTACGCCCGTAATTAATAGTCTGTATTTTGATTTGGTACAGGCGATCGCAATTTTTACCCTCTTACTAGAAGGCTGGTTTGAACCCCCCATTATTGGACGCCTCCAGCTTTCCACCTTAATCCAGCAGCTTTTATCGCTGATTGCCCAGCGCAGCGGTGTTCAACCCGACCAGGCGTGGGACTTTCTCTGTCGTACAGGTCCCTTTGCAGCCGTCGATCAAGAGATCTTTATGGAGTTGCTGCGCACCCTAGGTCATCACGATCTGATTCAACAAAGCCAGGATGGGCTATTGCTATTAGGTATAAAAGGGGAAAAGCAGGTCAATCATTACAGCTTTTATACGGCATTCGCCACCCAGGATGAATATCAGTTGGTCTCAGATGGCCGCACCCTAGGCTCACTGCCGGTGCGATCTCCTTTGGTTGAGGGGATGTTTTTAATCTTTGCAGGGCGTCGTTGGGAGGTTATGAGCGTCGATGAGCATCGAGGCAAGGTGGAAGTTGTCGGTGCATCTACAGGCAAAGCCCCAGATTTTGGAGGTTCTAGCGGTTTTGTACATGATAGATTGCGGCAAACCATGTATAAACTGTACCTCTCTGATCAAGTTCCAGGCTTCCTCGATGAAACGGCGGGTGAGTTATTGCAGATGGCTCGGCAGCAGTTTCGAACCTATGGCTTGCATCAGACTCAAGCCTTCGAAGATGGGCGCAATACGGTTTTATTCCCTTGGCGGGGGAGTGTGATCACGAATACGTTGTTTGTGCAGTTGCTGGCGCGTGGGTTGAAGGTGCAGAACCAGGGCGTGACGCTGAAGGTGAATGGTGTGGATGCAGAAGGGGTGCGATCTCATCTTTTAGATCTCCTTAACCAAGGCCCTGCCGATCCAGTGGAACTTGCTGTAGCCGTTAAAAACAAACGCAACGATAAATACGATCACTTCCTCAGTGATGAACTTCTGTGTCGAAACTACGCCGCTAGTCATCTCGATGCCCAAGGCGCTTGGAATGTCCTTGAGGAATTATTGGAATCGATCTAACGCTTCTGAGCAACATGGAAAGCGGACAAATGTGACAATGCGATTTTTCCCCCTAGATGCTTTTCAATATAGTTTCGCAGTCCTTTGAATAAACCCTC
This sequence comes from uncultured cyanobacterium, assembly GCA_937951315.1. Taxonomy (GTDB): domain Bacteria; phylum Cyanobacteriota; class Cyanobacteriia; order Thermosynechococcales; family Thermosynechococcaceae; genus RCC1774. The sequence goes on along the minus strand of CALFCG010000211.1, from coordinate 13,867 downwards.
TCTCCGTTTTCTCTCTAGCTTGAGGTAGGGCGAATAGGTTTGAAGCAGTGTTAGATATTGGTCTGGCGTATGGGTCACAGAAACTTCGACATAACCAGGGGTAATCTTCTCGAAATGACCCGATTCCTGTACCCATTCTCCTAAGGTCTCTAAAATTTTGAGCTGGGTGGCATCATCCTCATACCGATCTAATTCGGGTGCATGGGCGGCATAAATCTCCGCTAAGTCTTGATGGACCACCTGATTGGGCTGAAGTTCCTTATTCCACAGCAAAATTAAAGCGCCAGCTGGCTTGAGGGCTTGTGCGGCTTTGGAGAATCCCACCTCCGCTGGAATCCAGTGAAAAGAACTAGCAGCCAAAACCGCATCAAATTGTTTTTCCTCTACATCCCATTCTTCGAAGGATGTTTGTTGAATGACGACCTGCGGATATTGTTGGCAGTTCTTGACCGCTAGCCGATAGAAATCGGGGTTGGGTTCCAAGCAGAGCATCGGACAGCCCCGAGCAGCAAAACTCGATGTGGCTGTCCCCGGTCCACAACCCACCTCTAGAAAACTGGAGCGGCTGGAAAGCTGAGCAAGGGCCAATACCTGATCGATAACCTGTTTTGGATAGCGCGGTCTAGCAACGTTGTATGCCTCTGCTGCCGGGGAGTACCAGTTCTTTCGCTGTTCCAACGCCCTGCCGGCGTAATGACGCACGTGATCCATCAGTTCCTGCTGATCCATGTCAGGTGTTCCACTAAAGACGAACACTGATATAAGAAGAATCTAGAAAGAATACATCCTCTGTATTCCTCTGCCACTAGAGCTTATCAGGTGGTTATTCGAACGCATATGAGAGGAATATGGTGATTATTTTGCTATCAAAAGAATTTTTCTCATGTTCCTTTCAGGGCCTTTTCAGGTGAGCTTCCTATTATTGATAGTACCGATACCTCACATACCACAACATGATGGAGCCCAGGGAAACTCACCCCTGGGCTTTTTTTTGCTTTCAGAGCTTTTCTGCTGTCTCTTTCTGGGGAATGTCTGCAAGCTTTCAGATTTCATTCATGCCGTCCTCAGGGGCGGTCCCTAATATCAAAGGTGCCGATACCTCACATACCACAATGACAAAGCCCAGGGGGAATTCCACCTGGGCTTTTTTTTGCGTTTAGAGCCTTTCTCATGCTTCTTTCTGGAGAATAACCCCAAGCTCTCAGATTTCATTCATGCCGTCCTCAGGGGCGGTCCTTAATATCAAAGGTACCGATACCTCACATACCACAACATGATACAGCCCAGGGAAACTCACCCCTGGGCTTTTTTTTATTTATTTTGTATTTATACGCCTACATTGGGCTTGTTGACCTCATGCCGTCTGTAGAATCATGGGTAAACCATTCTTGGGGCGGGTGTTGAAATTAAAAATAGGTTTGAAAACATAATCTGACGGCAGGCTTAACCGATAGCGTTGCAAAATCATCGCTAGATTAATCCGCATTTGCATCATGGCAAAGCCCTGACCAATACAAGCTCTTGGACCACCGGAGAAAGGTATGTAAGCCGATTTAGAAATGTTGTGGTCAGCAAAGCGATCGGGCTTGAAGGTCAGTGGCTCTGGATAAATGTCAGCACGGCGATGCAGTGTCCAAGGCGAGACAATGATTGAACTGTTTTTCGGTAAAGGGTGCCCCTGAATCGTTATGGGTTCGATCGCTTGACGGCCTACAACTGCAATCACTGGCAATAAGCGCATGGATTCCTGCAGTACTTGTTCCAGGTAAGGCATTTTTTCAAGATCTTCTACTGTGATTGTGCGTGTACCCAAGACACGATCAATTTCGTGGCGTAAACGTGCCTCTACTTTTGGATATTGGTCAAGCAAATATAGCGTAAAAGCCAAGCTGTAGGCTGTAACTTCATACCCTGCTGCAAAGAGATTGCTGACTTCGTTGCACACTTGCATATCAGTGATCAGTCCAGTGGTGTCAGCCGTTTGACCTTTGACCAACATGGAGAGAATATCGCCTTTGTCTTCACCTGAGATGCGGCGCTCTTGGATGAGAGGGAGGAAGAAATCATTTCTATCTTTGAGTAATTTTTTTATTTCTCGGTTGCTCGGGATGGGTATCCAAGCGGGAACCGGGAAAGAGCTAATGCGCTTGAAAAAAAGTTCAATGAATCTGAGTAGATTCTCTCCAGACTGGCTACTGTATAGGTCCAGTCCAAAGAAACACTGTGTCGTACTTCGAAGGGTGACCTCCATCATCGCATCGGTAATTTCCACTGTTTCACCAGGTTGCCAGCGGTCCATAATCTTTTGCGTGTAGCCGATTACTGTTTGGGCATAGCTCTGCAGACGCGGAACGCTAAAACCAGGCTGCAACGTGGACCGTAGAGTCTTCCACAGTTCGCCGTCGCTCGTGAACAGGTTGTCGCCAAAGAACTGATTGGCGGTGTATTTAATGCCGAAGGGTTTGTGAAAGCTACGCGATTGTTTAACCATCACCTCCTGAATCAGATCGGGATGGTTGACAAAATAAGTTGGCACTAAAGGAAATGGAATCTTTAGGAAATCGCCCTGCCCTGCAATATGTTCTATGTACCCCAAGGTGTCTTCGCGGAGCGCTTTTGTATGGTTCCGTTGGGGGTAGCCGTTGGGAGCAATGGCGGTGGGGAGTGCTGATGGCATTGAAGAAATCCCCATTGTAATGATGGGTTCAGTTTATCGAAGTCTAGAGTGATCTCTCAAAAGCCGTGTGAATCGACTGCATTTGAGCAGTCAACGATGTTAGACTGATTGGTGACTCGGACCCATGCGATCGCAACGCCTTAACCTTGTCAGGACCGGAAGGTAGCAGCAATACGGGATGCTTGTGATAGGCGTGGACTCCGGGTCGCCTTTGTTTTAGGCCCGTCCGCCACAGAGAGGTTTGAGCATGGCTGACTTTCAAGATCTTTTCAAAAAAGCATTCTATCTAGGAGTAGGTGCCGTTTCCTATGCCGGTGAGCAAGCGAATGATCAGCTTGTGGGGTTGCAGAAACGTGCTCAAGAACTTGCCGATGAAATGATCCGGCGAGGAGAAATGACCACCGAAGAATCGCGACAATGGCTTGATAGTCTGGCGAATCAGGGTCAAACACCTTCCTCGAATGCGCCGAAAGATTCATACTCGGGTCAACCTCAGGTGATTGATGTTCAGATTGAAGACGAACCCGATGAGCCTGTGAACGATCTCCATCAACAGGTTCAAAATCTCGAAGATGAATTTCGTCGTCTCCAAGACGATAAATAACGTCTCAAGCTCTGCTTCGCGATGATGGTTTGTGTTTGAAAGACATGATAGTCGTGGGCCTGGAAGCCTGATTACAGGAGTGCGTCCAATAATGTATGTAGCTTGAGCTGGATTTCAGCTAACTCCCGCTGCGGATCCGATCCGGCAACAATACCGGCCCCTGCATACAGACGGGTCAAGCAACCATCAATGAGGGCTGACCGAATGCCCACGGTGAATTCGCCATTGCCTTGGTGATCGACCCAGCCAATGGGGGCTGCATAGAGGTGCCGTTCAAAGGTCTCATGTTTGCGAATCTGCTTCTGTGTCGTCTTTTGGGGTGCTCCAGCAACGGCAGGGGTGGGATGAAGGGCCTCCAAAATTTCCAGCAAATGCAGATTCTGCGGGATTTTTGCGGTGACCAGTGTTCGTAAATGCTGAATATTGGGGAGCTGTAACAAATGAGGTGGGGAAGAGACCTGTGACTGAATACCCAGCTCCCACAGGCAGTTCTGGATAAAGTCAAGGACGACCTGATGCTCGTGGTTATCTTTCGGGTTACCCAACAGTTGGGCTCCGAGGTTTGTATCTTCTGTGATGTTCTGGCCACGAGGGGCCGACCCTGCAAGGGCATCGGTGACTAGGTTGCGATCGCAAAGTTCAATCAATCGCTCGGGACTGGCCCCCAGAAACGCTTGTCCCTGACCATTACTCACGGAGAACACATAGCAGTCGGGGTAACGATCGCGCAGCGTTGCGAGGGTATGGCCCAGCGAGAGCGGCTCTGAAACGGTTACATCTAGCGTATGGGCTAAAACTAGTTTTTGGAGACCCTGGGTCTGAATATCCTGCAGAATGTTTTCCACCGCAGTGGTGAACCGTTCTGTCTCCGTCAATACAGGGTAATTTGCCGCCACGGGCGAGTTTAGCTGCGTGGACTGCAGCCCACCTCTACTATTGGCCTTGGGGGAACGTAAGTGCTGCCACTGTAGCCAAACTTCATCCGTCAGCTGTTCCAGATTGGTTTGGGTATCCACTAAAACATTGGCGACTAAGACCGCTTGCTCCTGTACTCGTGCCACCTGCCAACGCGGCAAAAAGACCGTCGCTGCTGGGAAAAGGCGGGGCTCGCGCTGAGTCTCTTCAAAAAAAGTAAAACTACAGAAAAAATGGGGACCCGCACAGGGCAAATCTAAAGCCCCTGCTGTAATCGTATCCACCAACGATGTACAAATAAATTGTTGGGCCTGGGTAAACCGATGGGGACCATCCACCTGGAGCTGCAGGACTGGTTCCGTCGCGGCGATGGCTGTTTGTTGCGATCGCTGCTCCCAGTAAAAATGAAGATGTTCCGGCTGCCGTAACTGCTCCAGAGCTGCCAATGGGTCAATGGCAGGAATGGCCAGAGATAAGCTAACGACCTGAGCATGTTCCTTGCTCCGAGCTGTCGCTTGACAGGTTACAAACAGCTCATGCAGTGACTTGCGGTCCAGCTTGGCAAGAAACGGGGTAACGGTCATGAAAGAGAGCTTGACAACGGTTTGTTAAAACAGCGGGATCAAGAGGATGCTCGTGTCGGTTTCTGAACCATCTCCGAGACCGACCTGTGACGGTCACACCCTAACCCCAAGGGAAATATACTTACTGTATCCATCTAACCATTGAAAGGGGCATCCCCGCATGGCAGCGTAAGGATGGAATACATAACGCCACAATCGCCTGGTCAATCTACGCAAGATGATGTTTCAGCTTTCATTTCATCCCTATCACAGACGATTTAAGCGTCCTCTGCAGACTCATCATGGTTTCTGGTCCCAGCGAGACGGAATTGTTCTGCAACTGGAGGATGAACAAGGACGTAAGGGGCAGGGCGAAATTGCACCACTTCCCTGGTTTGGTTCCGAGACGCTAGAGGAAGCCCTCTATTTTTGTCGGAATCTCCCAACCCGCTTTCCCCTGGATGAGTTAGAGACCATTCCGGCGCGATTACCTGCATGTCAATTTGGCTTTGGCTCAGCACTAGAGGCCCTAAAAGGTGGGGGCTCTAGTGCATTTAGCAATGAAGAGGGCTTGCTTTACAGCGCTCTCCTACCCACCGGAGTGGCCGCGCTCTCGGCTTGGAAGCCGCTATTGGCGAAGGGATATCGCACCTTTAAGTTGAAAATTGGGGTGAATACGATTGCTGCAGAACAGCAACTCTGCCGCGCTTTGCTCCTGGAACTCCCGCCCTCAGTACAGCTGCGCCTAGACGCCAATGGGGGACTTGATCTGCCATTGGCGCAGCAATGGCTGGAGATGTGTGACGGTCTGCGGTCTGCGTTTAACATCGAATATTTAGAACAGCCCTTACCGACCGATGCTTTTGAGGAGATGCTGGCTCTCAGCCAGCAATATAAAACTCCCATTGCTCTCGATGAATCTGTGGCGTCTTTTGCTCAACTGATTCGATGCTGCCAACAAGGATGGCCAGGAATTTATGTCATTAAGCCTGCTATCTCAGGGTATCCAAAGAAATTGCGTCGATTCTGTCAGGCTCACTCTTTAGACACTGTTTTTTCCTCTGTCTTTGAAACCGAAGTGGGGCGTTCGGCTTGTCTCCAGTTGGCTCAAGCTCTCTCCAGTCGGGCTGTTGGGTTTGGCATTGAGCACTGGTTCGCTGATTGATCTGGCTGATGCCCTCAGGAGTCAACCGTCTTTTACAATCCAAAGTCTTTTACAATCCAATTAAAGATTTACAGGGTCTTCCATGAAATATCGAGTCTTACTGGCGATTGCGCTGTTTCCGCTTCTGCTGGGTTCAGTGGCCCGAGCTGAGAATCCTGAGCATGTGAAAAAACTGCTCAAAAGTGGACGTTGCTCAAAGTGTGACCTTACGGGGGCTGATTTGGCTGCTGCAGATCTGCGAAAGGCGAAGTTGCAGGGGGCAGATCTCAGCAATGCCAACCTAAATTTGGCTGATCTGACGGGGGCTAATCTCTCTGAGGCAAATCTGACCGGTGCCAGCTTAGTCTTTACCGATTTTACGGATGCCATTCTCAATGAAGCTCAGCTGACCGATGCCGTCTTTGAAGGTGGCGATAAATTTGGCCGTGCCGCAAGTTTTGAAAAGGCAATATTACAAAATGGAACTGAAGCGCATCCCTAATGTGATGCTGGTCAGTTTCCCACCCCCATCAATCAAGATATGTTGAGCAAAGTTGCATGAAAGAGGCACTTGCGGAATATTAGGGGCATCTGTGCAAGTCCTTTGACAGTCAGCAATCTTTGGGTTGTGGGGTACAAACTTATGAAACCGTTTTATTTGCTGGGTCTACTACTGCCGCTACAGTTTATGGCTGTTCAGCCTGCGGCTGCTAAAAACTGCAGTCTCTATCGCCTCAACTATGAAGGAGCGATTACGCAGGGCATTATTCAAAGACCTTCGCTTGTTCGCAATGCCAGACAGTCTTGGCACTTATTTCATGTGGCGATGGACCGCAATGACCGGATGGAAGCAGCATCACGGGCCGCTCAGTATTTGGTAATTATTTCTGAGCGTAATGGTACGACTGCAGCCCACCAAGCCAGACAGCAGGTGGAATCTGAGTTTACAAGCCATTATGAGAAACCCGTTGAAGTGGCGATGCCGATGTTTGAGGTTATTCTCGCCAATAGTGCGGTTGACTGTGAGACTAATCTGGCGCAGCGGCTTTGATCGAGAGCGGCGTTAAGTTCTGGCGCAGTCGGTAAAGGAACATGTCTGGCTTGACTGCCTGGAGCATTTGATAAATCAAGGTGCTGGGTCCAAGAGGCCCCCAGGTTGCGCCTTCAATCAGATAGGTTTGAGTGGCCTGTCCTATTTTCTGGGCCCCATAGGCGGCGACGGCTGCCTGGGCGATCGCGCCACCCACGAGTGGCAGGCTGCCTCCTGCATGATCGAAGACGGCGGCGTTGCCTCCCAAGCCAAAAAGAATGCCACTGGCGATTTCTGTGAGAAGAATGCTGCCTGAATTTAAAAACAGCTGTCGCCAAATTTGATCCACTTGATAGCGACTGGTGGGAAAGCGATAGTGCTTGACTAAAGCGCCGATGAGAAAGAGATCTAATAGGATACAGCTGAATAAATCGAGAAAGAGAAACGGGAGAATTGCTATCGCAACGCCCTTAACGACCAAAAACTTCAAAATCAGCCCTTCGGCGGGCTCTGTATGGTAATCAGCAACCCGTTGAGTCAGAGCCTGTTCAATCTGTTCAGCCTGCATCAGGGCATTTACCGTTAATAACCCGCGCCCTTCTTGATTCAAGACCTTGAGTAAAGCCTGGCGGAGAGCATTCACATTGGGTGGGGGCATCTCCCAGTCCTCTTTCGAGCGTCCATCAGGCCATTCTGAACGCACAGGGACCGGTGCCGGTGCTGCTGCCGTGAGCAAGATTTCTTGGGGGGTTAACACTTGCTTTAGATCCGCCAGTTTTTCGAAGATGGCCTCTGGCGTGAGTTCAGGGTAAAGATCTGCTTTATTGACCACCATGAGGATGGGACGCTGAACCTGTCGGAGTTCTGTTAGTGCTGCGAGTTCTTCTGCCGTGGGCTCACCGGCCACAATAAATAGAATGAGGTCCGCGTTACTGGCAATATCACGGGCCATCTGGGCCCGCCCTTGGTCTTCAATTTCATCCAGTCCTGGGGTATCCGTGAGTTCAATTTGGAGGTTGTCTTGGGTCAGGCCAGCCAAGGTTGGTGACCAACGGACAGAGCGAGGCCATTGCGTTTCTCCATTCAGCGGCCCGACTGGAAAAATAGGCTCAGCAAATAGGGCATTGAGAACAGCTGACTTGCCCCGACTCACAAAGCCAAAAACCGCAATTTGGATCAGATTTTGACTGAGCTTACTCTTGAGTGCCTGAAGGACCCCGAGCTGATTTTGTTGCTCTGACTGTAGTTCAGATGGCAGTTGCCCATACTGTTCGATCTGCTGCTGGAGGCTTTGCATTGCACGCCCATGCAGGGCTGCTTGCCAGTCGATTTTGGGGCCAGGGGGAGGGTTGGACACGTTGAGGAAAGATTTTCATTCAGAATCAGACGTTCAGAATCAAGCAGTCAGCTGAGCCTGGAGGCCTCAAGGGTCGACGGGCCAGGGTTGAGTGTTTTTCTGATGGATGTTTTGGGGAGGCAAGGAGCCTGGCTCTTCAAGTCAGAACGCCGATTGCACCACGCGGTCTGCTCAAGTTGAGGACGCTGATTCTAAGAGTCCACCTTGACTGCGAAATTTTCTAATGGCTTTCTGAGAGAAATCCTTCAGGCCCTCAAGCTGTTGCTGGGCTGCAAAAACCTTTTCCATTGTCTTTTTTAGCTTCTCGGGTTGCCAGTTGCTTTCGGGTGAGACGAGTTCCAGTGCGTTCAGCTCCTGGAAATGTTCTGTCAAACTGAGACCGGCCACATGGGTGAGGTGGGCCGCACTGACGCCCTGCAGTAAACCGCCAGCGACAAAGGTAAAGGCATGTCCCTTCAGCAAGGCACTCAAGGCTTGGGTTGAGATCTCCACTAACCCTAGCTTCAGCATGGCTGCCGCCATTGTGCTGGCGATGGCCTGGGCCTGATTGACCGAAAACTTGAGGCGGTAGAGGCTGCCGAGATCCATCACCATTTTGCCGGAGATGGCGGCGGCGGCGAGCAGATCCAAGGTCGGGACTGGATTTGCAAAAGCGGTCGCTCCTGTAATCCATTGGTAACGTTCAATAATAGGCTGCGCTAATGTTTGACGGGTTTGGTTGAGCTGCACTTGAATCTCGGATTGCAGGCTCAGCGTCTGCTGGTAGGTCTGCTGCAAAATAAGCTGTTCGGTGTCTTCTGCAATCATCTGAGTCAGACGCTGTTGCAGAGCTTTGATATCGGGCTCTGGTGTTTCCAGTACTTCTTGATAGGAGCCGTCTTCTTGGTAGCGACGAACTTTGATCGGGTTGGGCTGGGATGCGATCGCAACCACTCCCACCACCGAAGTTTCTGCCTCTACTTGCTTGGTGATCTTCTCTTGTAAAACAGTGCGCTGGGCGGGTAAGTATTGATCCTGCTTATTGAACAACACCAACACCCGCTTTTGGTATTTGTTTAGAGCTTGCAAGCACTGAAATTCTGATTGTGTCAAGTCACCCTGAGTCAAAAACAGGACAACATCTGCCATCGAAATCGGCTGTGGCAGTTGCTTGAAGGTTCCTAATGTTTCAAGAGCATTGGCAGGGGCCACGGCCTCCGTCAATAGCTGGTCACTTTCACTGAAGTTGCAGTCGAATTGTGCATTGAGCATTTCTAAGACTGTGGACTTGCCCACGCCGCTGTTGCCCATCAAGGTGAGTTGTAGCTTTTCACGTTGGAGCTCAGCCAGCACATCGGTCAACTTCGGTTGCCAAGATATTGCTTCTTCCCCCACCATCTCTTCTAAATGGGTGATGAGGGTTTCTGTCTTCGCAAAGGTTTTTTGCACGGTTTGGCGAGTCACCGTAGCTGTTTCTAGAGGGGCCATCTCTTTATGACCGAGCTTTAGCCACAGGGCCAGGACACCAAGCCCCAGTACTAGACCTGTGACCATAAAATCAGAAATGCCCCGCTCGTCTGGGATCAGGAAGTACAGGGCAAAGACGATTGCCCCCGCTCCCCACATAAGACGCTGTTGTGTTTGAGCAGACATATCTGACCCCTCTCGTATGGGTATTTTCTCTTTACTATATTGGCAGAAATGAATTCAAACTGGCAGAAATGGACCCAATCTGCCAGAATTTGTCACAAAAGAACAGCCCCAGGAAAGGTAACTTTCCTGGGGCTGCCCGTGCTTGGTGGCGGGGCACGGATTTGAACCATGGACCTTCGGGTTATGAGCCCGACGAGCTACCAGACTGCTCTACCCCGCGTCGTCGCTTAAACAGTATAGCCACATAAGGTGCAAATTGGACCATTAGTTTTTAAAATTATGGCCAAGATGCTCAAAACCCTAGCTGTGATTCTATCCCGGCCAACGAAGAACAACGACTTCCTCACGCATATGCTGCTCAGTTCGGCTCGATCGGCGGGTCCGAAAGAGATCAATGGATTCGATGTTGTATCCCAGCCCCTCGGCGATCTCTGCCAGTAGCTGTCCCGTACGAATCATGATCTGCAAAAAGGAGGCTTGGTCACCAACCACATAGCCAAGTCGTGCCCCCGGCTTTAGATAGGGACGCAAGGATGCTAGGTGTCTCGCCATCCCGCCAAAGTATAGCCGGGTGATCTGGGGATATTTCTTCTCGAAACCGGATGTTTTTCCCAGTTCAAGACGTCGTGCTTCAATGCGATCGGCCAATTCGAGAATGCTGGCATGATGCTGGATCCATACGTCGTCTTGGTCTTTTGCATAGACGTTGCGGCTGTTCGATCGCAGCAGTCCTTTTTTGAGATGTCTAAGATCCTGCTTATTGCGCACGAACCCGAGCAAGACTGTCTCTAGACGGGTGGTGCGGGTGTAGTCCTTTTCGTTGGGATAGGGTGGGGAGGTAAAAACAGCATCGATAGATTCAGGCTGGAGGTATTGCGCCACATCCCGAGCATCGGCATGATGAATCGTTGTTTGGGCCGGTGAGGTGGGTGCTGTTTGCAGATCGGTTGCGATCTCAACCATCTCTGCGAGCCAATACTTGATCACTGGGGCATCTGCCTGCTTTTTACGTTTCACGCCTACCTCTGGCCCAAAGTGGAGGTTACTGCAATGTTTGACAATGGCCTTGGCGAATGCGACCCGCCAATAGTTGAAATATGGACTCTCGACCTGCGCTTCGATCTGTTCGAGTAGCACGAGCCCTCGGTGGAGAGGTCGGGGACTGATGGAATTTTGCAGCAGGAGCTTTAAGGTTTCCTCGGGTAATGTGCGCAGGGCCGTTTCTGATTGATAGGCTTTTGACGCCGCTGTCATTGTTGCTAAATGATGCGTCTGAACCAGTAGCTGATGTGGATCAATCTCCCAGGCTGTTTTGACAACACTGGCGAGATGGGCCACTGGATTTGCCTCAATCCCGACCCCATTGATGCCGTTGAGTTTTGCTTCCACAATTGTGGTTCCCGTGCCGCAGAACGGATCCAAGAGCGTGCTTTGCGCAACTAAGCCAAATTTCTCTAGGTACTCATTGACCAGATGGGGCGGGAAAGACAGGACAAACCGATACCAGGCGTGAAACGCGCGGTCCTCGAATGCAACCATGTTGGCAATTTTACTCAACGGTTATTTTTAAACCTTATAGGCGGTCACAAGGGCTTCAATAAACAAGCTGGACCGTGACTATACCAGAGAATCTATTCACAGCAGAGATAGATTTGCTGCTCATAAAAATTGCTTAAAACAGCCCTCGTTGTAACTTGCTGCAGGAGTCTCTTCGACACAGATATGGCAGCGATGGATATCGCAAAAACTCGCAAAGAAAGTTTACGTTGTCCCCCTTAGATGATAATTTGGATAGTGGCGTTTTTATCCGCAAAGCTGCTTGTTGTGGCAGCTCTATCGATACATCCACTTAGTAGGCGCGAGCATGGTCAGCACCACAGAGAAGACAAATATTGGTTACATTTCACAAGTCATTGGACCGGTTGTAGACGTTGAGTATCCGAGTGGCCAAATGCCACGGATCTACAACGCAATTAAGGTGACCGGCAAAAATGCCTCAGGTGACGACGTTTCTGTTACCTGTGAAGTTCAGCAGCTCTTGGGTGATAACCAGGTTCGAGCTGTTTCTATGAGCGCGACAGACGGTCTAGTCCGTGGTATGGAAGTTGAAGACACCGGCGCACCTATCAGCGTTCCGGTTGGTAAAGCGACTCTGGGCCGCATCTTTAACGTCTTGGGCGAGCCTGTTGATGAAAAAGGTGATGTCGGTACTGATGAAACATCCCCTATTCACCGTCCTGCACCGAAATTAACTGAGCTTGAAACAAAGCCATCTGTTTTCGAGACGGGCATCAAAGTGATTGACCTTTTAACCCCCTATCGTCGGGGTGGAAAAATTGGTCTCTTTGGCGGAGCTGGTGTGGGCAAAACCGTCATTATGATGGAGCTGATTAACAACATTGCCACCAATCACGGTGGCGTGTCTGTGTTTGGTGGCGTGGGTGAGCGCACCCGTGAGGGGAATGACCTTTACAACGAAATGATTGAATCTGGTGTTATCAATGCTGATAACCTCAATGATTCTAAAATTGCCCTCTGTTACGGTCAGATGAATGAGCCGCCTGGAGCGAGAATGCGGGTTGGCCTGTCTGCTTTGACAATGGCTGAGTACTTCCGTGATGTCAGTAAGCAAGACGTTTTGCTGTTTATCGACAACATTTTCCGCTTTGTACAGGCGGGTTCCGAAGTATCCGCACTTCTGGGTCGGATGCCATCTGCGGTAGGTTATCAGCCTACTTTGGGTACTGACGTGGGTGACCTCCAGGAGCGGATTACCTCAACCACTGAAGGTTCTATTACTTCCATTCAAGCCGTCTACGTTCCTGCGGATGACTTGACTGACCCCGCACCGGCAACAACCTTTGCGCACTTGGACGGTACGACTGTACTTTCTCGTGGTTTAGCATCTAAGGGTATTTATCCTGCGGTGGATCCACTGGATTCTGCTTCAACGATGCTCCAGCCATCCATTGTGGGTGATGATCACTACGATACGGCTCGGGCTGTTCAATCCACACTGCAGCGCTACAAAGAGCTTCAAGACATCATCGCCATTTTGGGTCTAGATGAACTGTCTGAAGATGACCGTACCGTTGTTGCGCGTGCTCGTAAGATTGAGCGTTTCCTTTCTCAGCCTTTCTTCGTAGCTGAGGTCTTCACAGGTTCTCCTGGTAAGTATGTGTCTCTCGAAAAGACCATCGCAGGCTTCAAGAAGATTCTGGCCGGTGACCTTGATGAGTTGCCTGAGCAGGCCTTCTACCTAGTCGGTGACATTGACGAAGCGATCGCCAAGGGCGAGAAAATGAACGCCGAAAATTAGGAGATAGCAAATGACACTCACTGTTCGGGTTGTTTCACCCGATAAAACCCTCTGGGACTCTTCCGCCGAGGAAGTGATTCTCCCCAGCACAACAGGTCAGCTTGGCATTTTGTCTGGGCACGCTCCTTTGCTGTCAGCGTTAGAAATTGGCGTCATGCGGGTGCGACCTGAAAAAGATTGGGTTGCGATCGCATTAATGGGCGGCTTTGCTGAAGTTGAAAATAACGAGGTGACTATCCTTGTTAATGGTGCAGAGCGTGGCGACACCATTGATCGTGAAGAGGCTCGCAAGGCAATGGCAGAGGCAGAAGCTCGTCTGCAAAAGTCTGAGCAAGGCGATGATCGCCAAGAGCAATTTCAAGCGAAGCAAGCGTTTAAGCGCGCCCGCGCTCGTTTGCAAGCTTCAGGAGAAGTTGTCCAGATCTAAATTGATCGATTTTTGAATCCATCATATTTCAGGCCCTGCCATTGGCAGGGCCTTTTTCTTCTTTTGAGTTGATATTGAGTTGAAGGGAATTGCAGGCTGGACGGCAAGGGATTATTTTTTCTGGTTGAGGCAAAATTGTCCGTAAAATTGTAAAAGAAATCGTGGGAGTTAAAGCTTAGCGACTGTTTGGGTTGTGAGG
>CALFCG010000210.1 GCA_937951315.1 uncultured cyanobacterium | reverse complement strand
CCTTGCCAACGCAGCGGCAACCACTTCAACGGCTTCGCCAAAAAGGGCTTGAGGCTGAGATACAAAATCGAGAACCCAACCCCCATCAAGAGGCTGTACTGAATGAGGGCCAAATAGGCTTGCCCTCTTGCCCCAAAGGTCTCGGGCTTGGCCCCCACAATATAAAGCACAGCCGGCAAGATAAAGCTGACGCAAAAGAAAGCCGCAAACCAGACCACCATGACTTGCCAAATTGTAGTGACGGGCCATCGAACCGTCGCAGCTAGACCTGAACGGGTAACAGGCGGCGAATCTTCCGGTGTGATTTGACCTGCCTCAATTTGGCCCTCCTCAACTTTTTCTGCTTCTTGCTCAGAGGTGCCCTCTTGAGTTGCCAGAGAACTTTCCGGTTTACCCTGACGTTTTTTCACGGCAAATTGAACCAGCCAGAAAACCAAAATACCCACGCCGGTCAATCCACCGATGGCAGGAAAAACTTGGACTGCGGCCAAACGACTTAAGGCTTGCTCTGCAGCGTCATGTTCCTGTGTACGGAGCACTGTGAGGGTATCTTGGCGTTGTTGCAGTTGATAGAGCTGCGACAGGCTCTGATAGCGAAACCAGCCCTTCAGATGACTTTGCAGTTGTTGCTGGGCCTGGGGTAAAAGCTGGGGGGGATCACTCCAAAGACCATTCAACACAGCGGCTGTTTCAGCACGCTGATTCTCTTGAGATGATGCAGCTTCAGATAGAGGGGTCCAGGTTGAAATCGCCTCTTGAACCTGGCCGGAGTGGGCATACAGCAAGCCCAAGCGTAAATCTAGCTCATTGATAAAGGCTTCAGAAGCCGCACTCTGTTTCGGGTCGCTATCTTGCAAGCGTTGGCGGGTCGCATCCGCAGAAGTCCTAATTTTTTGATAGTTTTTCAAGGCCTGTTGCACAGGATCGCTATCGCCCCAAAGATTTTCCAGTAAGGGCGATGACCCAGGCTCCCCTTCATTGGTTTCTTGCCAAGTGGAAGCCTGCAATAGGAGATCGCTTTCGTAGAGATTGAGCTGGCCTTGCGCTTGGGGTTGCGTCCAGCTGCTCAAGAGCTGAAGACCAATCATCGCGATAACAATGAAGGTCAAAATACTAAGGATGAGTTTGTAAAGTTGGCGATCCTTGGTCATGCAGTCTCTCAGGGGTGTTTAGAAGAAGTTGATATCAGCATCTTGAATAAATTTTGGCCATCGCACAGCGCCCTAAAAGCAATCGTTTCAGAGGATCTCAACAACGATTTTCCATCAATATTGGAAGTTTTAAGGGGCCAAAAGCGAGGCTGCTAGAATTTCAGACAAGAGTTCTACCCTCTCAGAATAGCGGCAATACGGATTTGCGCTTAAAACTGTCTGAACACGGTAGAATTTTCCTGGCCTGTGTGCCCATTGAATTTAGTCTTTACTTGCGATCGCAACTCCCTATGGACGATAAGGCCCTGGCTACCCGTGTAATTCTCGTTCGCCATGGCGAGAGTAGCTTCAACGTTGAACGTCGGATTCAAGGTCACCTCGATAAGTCAACTTTGACTGACAAAGGGATCGCTGATGCCCAGAAGGTGGGGCAAGCCTTGAAAGGTATTTCCTTCGATGCCATTTACCACAGTCCCCTGATGCGGACGCAGGACACAGCAGCAAATATTTGCCAACAGCTCCAGACATCCGTGCAGCCCCAGGTCCTTGACAACCTGATTGAGGTCAGCTTGCCCCTCTGGGAAGGCATTTTGTTCACGGAGGTCAAGGAGCAAGATCCCGAGGGCTACGAAAACTGGCACCATCACCCAGAGAAGCTTTGCATGGAACTGCAAGGCAAAAACGGCCCCGAAAAATTCTTCCCTGTCCCTGCGCTCTATCAACAGGCCGAACAGGTTTGGCAGCAGCTTCTCCCCCAGCATGCCGGAGAAACGATCCTCCTCGTTGGCCATAGTGGGATCAACCGGGCGCTGCTGGGCACGGCACTGGGGCTGACCCCCGAGCGCTATCACTCCCTCCAGCAAGCCAACTGCAACATTAGTATTCTCAATTTTGTGCCGGGACAACCGACACAGCTTGAATCCCTGAATCTCACCGAGCACACCGGTCTGACGATCCCCTCTCCCCGGCAGAACTATGAAGCTTTGCGACTGCTGCTGGTGCGCCACGGTGAGACAGATTGGAATCGACAGGGGAAATTTCAAGGTCAAATTGATGTGCCCTTAAACGACAACGGACGGCTTCAGGGACAGCAAGCCGCAGACTTTTTGCAAGATTTCCACATCGACTTTGCCGTCAGCAGTTCCATGCTGCGTCCCAAGGAAACGGCGGAATTGATTTTAGCCAACCATCCGCAGGTGCCCCTCGCCGTAGACGATCAGCTGCGCGAGATTAGTCACGGCAAATGGGAAGGCTGTCTCGAAAGTGAAATAGAAAGCGGCTATCCCGGTGAACTTGAGCGTTGGCAAACAATGCCAGCCGAAGTCCAGATGCCCGAGGGAGAGAACCTCCAGCAGGTTTGGGACCGAGCCATTGCCGCCTGGGATGCCATTGTTAAAGCCCATTTGGGCAGCGGCAAGGTGGGGCTAGTGGTCGCCCATGATGCCGTTAACAAAGTTATTTTGTGTCATCTTGCCGGTTTAGGACCGGAGCATTTTTGGTCCTTTAAGCAGGGCAACGGGGCCGTGAGTGCTATTGACTATACCGCCGCTGGTAAGCCGACGCTGGCGACGATGAATATCACCACCCATTTAGCCGGTGGCGTTCTCGATCAAACGGCGGCTGGGGCTTTATAGCCAGGAATGCAGCAAATACTGATTAACGGGAGGGCTTTCGATGACGCATGAGCTGCTGCACCAGGTCCGTCTCTTAGATCCCAGCCAGAGTTGCGATCGCATCGCTGATGTCTTAATTTCTGATGGCCAGCTCACGGCGATTGCTGAATCCATTACTGACATCCCGACGGATACCGAACGACGCGATTGTTCGGGGCTCATCCTGGGGCCAGGTTTAGTCGATCTCTACTGCCATTCCGGTACCCCCGGCTTTGAAGCCCGTGAAACGCTGCAGTCCCTTGGCGGTGCTGCCGCAGCCGGTGGTTTTACCCGCCTCACCCTCTTGCCCAATACACAGCCCCCCTTAGATTCACCGGATGCATTGACGCGGCTGCAATCCCAAATTCCCCCCGATCTTCCGGTGCAGTTCCAGGCTTGGGGGGCAATCACACAAAAGCGTGAGGGACAGCACCTCGTAGAATTGTCAGAACTGCAGGCTTCTGGTGTCGCGGGCTTCAGTGATGGACGGCCCATCACCAATCCAGTTCTGATGCGGCGGCTCTTGGAATATCTAGCCCCTGCACAAATTCCCATTGCGCTGTGGCCCGTCCAACCCGCTTTGGCCAATCAAGGAGTTGTTCGAGATGGGGTGCAAGCCCTGCGGTTAGGACTGCCGGAGAATCCGATCATTTCTGAAACAACGGCCCTAGCGACATTGCTAGAGATCGTGGCGATGATCCCCACGCCGGTTCACATTATGCGGGTTTCCACCGCTCGGAGTGTGTCGTTGATTGCTGCTGCCAAGGCCGCTGGACTGCCGATCACCGCCAGTACCAGCTGGATGCACTTGCTTTGGAACAGCGAAGATCTGGCCTCCTACGATACCAGCCTCCGTCTGGATCCCCCTTTGGGTAACCCAGAAGATCAGGAGGCCTTAATTCAAGGCCTGCAGGATGGCATCTTGGATGCGATCGCAACCGATCACCGTTCCTATACCTTTGAAGAAAAAACCGTTGCCTTTGGACAAGCCCCTGCCGGCGCCATTGGCCTCGAGCTGGCTCTGCCGATCCTGTGGCAGACATTTGTGGAGACAAACCGATGGAGCGCCCTCGATCTGTGGCGGATCCTAAGCCAGCAACCGGCTCAATGCCTCAGTCAAGCCTCGCCAATTTTAGAGATGAACCAACCTGCCGAGATGGTTCTCTTTGACCCCCAAGCACTCTGGACCGCCGATGCACAGACATTAAAGACCTTGGGCCAAAACACTCCCTGGTTCAATCAATCGATTCAGGGCAAAGTCCTGGCAACCTGGTGCCGCCCCCCAAGCAGATAAGTTAGAGTATCAGCATCAGATGCAACCAGAGTTCAGACCCGGCAGGCGGGAAAGGAGCCAGTTGATGTGTATTTGTATCAATTGCCATTACGTTGATAACTGCCTCACTTACCATGCCGTAGAGGGCCAGCATCAGCAGCCACATTTATCCGAATCTCCCACCTTTGAACCCACAGAACCGACCATCAACGTCAACATTCGCAGTAGCAGCGATGAAATTGAGATGGAGTGGGA
>CALFCG010000209.1 GCA_937951315.1 uncultured cyanobacterium | reverse complement strand
AAAGCAAGCATGGCTGTGATATGGATTCAGAATTGGCTCACGGGAATGCACCACAACATCATTGGACAGACGGTGCCCCACCTGATATTGCTAGCCCAGACCTATGAAGATAACTTAGGAGGCAACGTACATGGAGCCTGGGATAACTTCATTCAGTCCGGTCAAGTTTGGGCATTAGGAATTGGCTTTGTGGTGGGTTATATATTCCGCAGCATTACGTCTTACTAAACTTCCAGATACTCCCATCTCTCTTCATCAACCCTATCGGCGGAACGATCACCTTGTCTGCTTCTACCCCCAATTCACAACCCTGGAGCCAGCGCTTTGAAGGGGCATTGCATCCTGCGATCGCAACTTTCAATGCCAGTATCAGCTTTGACATCGCTCTGATTGAGTACGACATCACAGGTTCTCAAGCTCACGCTCAGATGTTAGCCAAAACAGGAATCATCTCGGAAGCCGAAGCCGAGCAGATCACCACGGGTCTCGAACAAATTCGCCAAGATTTTCGCCAGGGAAAGTTTCAACCGGGGGTCGATGCTGAAGACATTCACTTTGCCGTAGAGCGACGGCTGACAGACCTAATCGGCGAGACTGGCAAAAAGCTCCATACCGCTCGATCTCGAAACGATCAGGTGGGGACCGATATTCGGCTTTACCTACGAGATCAGATTCAGCAGATTCAAAACCTTCTGCACCAGTGGCAACTGGCCCTCGTTCATTTAGCCTCAACCCACGTCGAGACCATGATTCCCGGCTATACACATCTGCAGCGAGCGCAGCCCCTAAGCTTGGCCCACCACTTGCTCGCTTATTTTGAGATGGCCCAGCGAGATCAGCAGCGGCTAAAGGAGATTTGCGATCGCGTCAACATCTCTCCCCTCGGACTCGGCGCTTTAGCGGGCACCCCATTCCCCATTGATCGCCAATTCACGGCTGCCCAGCTTGGGTTTGGGGGGTTATACGCCAATAGCTTAGATGGCGTCAGCGATCGCGACTTTGCGATTGAATTCCTCTGTGCCGCCAGCTTGATCATGGTGCATCTGAGCCGCCTCGCCGAAGAAGTTATTTTCTGGGCCTCAGAAGAATTCAAGTTCATCACCCTCAAAGATAGCTGCGCCACTGGTTCCAGCATCATGCCCCAGAAAAAGAACCCCGACGTCCCCGAACTCGTGCGGGGGAAAACCGGGCGCGTCTTCGGTCATCTCCAGGGCCTATTAGTGCTAATGAAAGGCCTACCGCTGGCCTACAACAAAGACCTCCAGGAAGACAAAGAAGCGATTTTTGACGGCGTCAATACCGTCAAAGCTTGCCTAGAGGCAATGACCATTCTGATGTCAGAGGGCTTAGAGTTCCGGACCGCTCGTCTAAATACAGCCGTTACAGAAGATTTTTCCAACGCCACAGATGTTGCGGATTATTTAGCCGCCAAGGGCGTTCCCTTTCGGGAGGCCTACAATATAGTCGGTCAGGTTGTGAAAGTTTGTCTTGCTGACGGAAAACTCCTCAAAGATTTGACCCTTGAAGAATGGCAAAAGCTTCATCCACAGTTTGAAGGTGATATCTATGATGCGATCGCACCTCAGCAGGTCGTCGCAGCCCGCAATAGCATTGGCGGCACAGGATTTGATCAAGTTCGTGAGGCTCTAGATAAGGCAACCTCAATCCTAAGTGACTATGATACTTAGGATCTCATCAAAAAATTGCACAGTATCCTAGACCTAAGACTAGATCAGCACCAGGCCTTGTGCTAATCGCGATCTGCTAAAAAGGCTAGTGCTCATCCCCCCATTTTTGGGACCATCATCTATGCTTTTCATGCTTTCCCCCCAGAATGGAGGATCGGGGAAGAGCCCATACAGTCCCCATCATGCAAGCTGACAATGTTTGCATGCCATTAAGGATTCTCATTTCCAGACACTTAAACAGGACTCTAATCCCATGATTGCATCTGCTCCCCCCAACCAAACAACGGCACAGATTCCCCCTATTTCTGGCTCAGAAGCAGACCTAGCCAAGATCACGAACCATAGCGATCCCGTTTATTTATCCAAGACCGACCTCAACCTCAACACCCTTCGGTCCGGCTTTGCCTGTGCCCTCCACATGCACCAACCGACGATCCCAGCCGGAGCTGATGGAGACCTGATCTGCAACCTGCACCATATGTTTGAGCATCCCGATCAAGGGGATAATCACAATGCCGAGACCTTCGCCTGGTGCTACCGCCGCATGGGGGAATTTATCCCCGAAATAGTTGCGAAAGGCTGCAGCCCTCGGATTATGCTCGATTATTCCGGTAATCTGCTGTGGGGTTTACAGCAAATGGGGCGCAATGATGTCCTCGATGCTCTGAAAAAGATTACCTGCGAGTCTCAATATCAACCCTACGTCGAATGGCTCGGGACCATGTGGAGTCATGCCGTTGCTCCCTCAACTCCCATCCCCGATCTCAAACTCAATATTCAGGCCTGGCAACAGCATTTTGCTGATCTCTTTGGTGTTGAAGCCCTCAAGAGAGTCAAGGGCTTCTCACCACCTGAGATGCATTTGCCTAACCACCCTGACGCCCTCTATGAATATCTCAAAGCCCTCCAAGAATGCGGTTATCGTTGGCTGATGGTTCAAGAGCATTCCGTCGAACGCCTGGATGGTTCTAGTCTGCACCACGAAGATAAATATATTCCCAATCAGCTCGTAGCCCGCAACTCTAAGGGTGAAACCGTCAGCATGACAGCCCTGATCAAAACCCAGGGATCAGATACAAAGCTCGTCGCTCAGATGCAGCCTTACCACGAAGCCAAAGGCATGCAACAGCAGAAAATTGGATCTGTCTCTGTGCCAAGCTGTGTGATCCAGATTGCCGATGGCGAGAATGGTGGCGTCATGATGAATGAATTTCCTCGCGATTATCCCCCCGTTTGGGAAAACCTTGACCAGGGGATCGCTGGCTTTAATGGCACAGAGTACCTTGAACTCATCGAAGGGGCTGGGGTCAATCCCGCAGACTATCCTGTGTGTCAGGCCGTGGGACAACATAAGATCTGGCAACGCATCGCACCAGAACAGGCAACGCCTGAGGCCGTCGAACAGGCCATTCAAGACTTAAATGCGTCCGATCATCAATTTCATATGGATGGTGCATCCTGGACAGATGATCTGAGCTGGGTCAAAGGCTATGAAAACGTCCTAGAGCCGATGAATCAACTCAGTGCTCAGTTTCACAAAAAATATGATCCCCTCGTTGCTGCAGATCCCACCGTCACTCGGCAGTCAGACTATCAAGAGGCACTCCTTTACGTCTTACTCGTCGAAACAAGCTGCTTTCGATACTGGGGACAGGGCACCTGGACGGACTATGCACGGGAACTCTATCGCCGAGGAGAAGCCTTGCTGCAGTAGTTCCCACATCAAGAAAATTTGAATCCACCGACCTATTTAGCAACCGTCTGGGAACCCTAGAGATAAAGCTTTCAGACGGATAATTCATGGCGTTGTCGATCCACAGGCCCTATGCCTTGGCCTATTTGGTGATCTTATTTTTAGGCTATGCTCTAGCCGGTTGGGTTTTAGAAGCCTACGGGGCACCAAGCTTCGTATGGATTTTGACATTGTTGCTGACGGTTCATTTAGCACGGGTCGGACCAGATGCGATCGCGCT
>CALFCG010000208.1 GCA_937951315.1 uncultured cyanobacterium | reverse complement strand
TTTGAGCAATGTTGGCAGTCAATGGTGAAGTCAGCCGTCGTGGTTGCACAGTCCGTTCTGCAACCGATGGTTCGTGCCGGTGGTGGAGCTTTTATCGTCTCCGGGGCAACGGCTAGTTTGCGGGGTGGCGCTAAGTTCTCTGCCTTTGCTTCGGCAAAATTTGCATTGCGGGGACTGACGCAATCACTTGCTCGTGAATACCAGCCAGCCGGAGTTCATGTTGTTCATGCCATTCTCGACGGGATTATTGATACGGAGCGGAGTCGACAGCTCCACAGTCTCGATCCAGCTAAGATGTTGAAGCCCGAAGATATTGCCGAAGCTTACTGGCAATTCGCTCATCAACCGACATCCGCATGGTCTCACGAGGTTGATCTGCGCCCTCGTACCGAATCATTTTAAGTGGGCCATGCGGATGAACACAGATGTTTTGATTGTTGGTGGGGGACTATCTGGCTTGGCTTTGGCCTGCCAACTGCAAACTGCACAAGTTGATTATCATCTTGTTGAGGCGCGCCCCTGGTTCGGTGGTCGGATTGACACAAAATATGTCGAGGCTGGCGGGCAAAAGGGTTATTTTGACACGGGTCCCACTTGGTTTTGGCCGGGACAGTTGCGGATCGAAAAACTCATTCGAGCATTAGACTTAACGCCGTTCTTACAATATGCAGACGGCGAACTGACGTTTGAAGATGAGCAGGGTCAGGTGATGCGAGGTAGAGGTTATGCCTCGATGGCCGGTTCCTACCGGCTTGAGGGCGGATTATCTGCGCTGGTGGACGGCCTCAAGCAGCAGTTGAAGGCAGCTCATTACTCACTGGGGCTTCGTGTCACGGCCCTTCAGCAGTCGGCAGATAAAATTACCACAACCTGTATCGATGCTGATCAAAAGGAGCATTCGATCATCTGTAATCGCCTGGTGCTGGCACTTCCTCCTCGTGTGGCAATTGAGCGGATTCAGTTTTCTCCAGCACTGCCGCCGTCTGCAAAGGAAGCGATGGAGGGGATTCCAACTTGGATGGCAGGACAGGCTAAGGCCATTGCCATTTACGAGCGCCCATTTTGGCGCGAAGCCGGGTTGTCGGGTGATGCTATGAGTCGGACGGGGCCGATGGTGGAGATCCATGATGCTTCACCGGCAAGGGGTGGACCCTTTGCTCTCTTTGGTTTTGTGGGTGTGCCTGTGGCTGTTCGACAACAAAATAGCGAGGCTTTGCGGCAGGCTGCAGTTCATCAATTGGAGCGACTCTTTGGTCCAGACGCCCTCAATCCTATGGAGCTGATTGTTCAGGATTGGGCCTGTGAGCCTGAAACTGCTACCCCTCTGGATTATGCTCCTCACTATAATCATCCAGCCTATGGACTGCCCCATGCGCTTGCCAACCTTTGGCAGGGACGGCTGATATTTGGGTCAACTGAAGTTGCCCCGAACTTTGGTGGCTATCTTGAGGGGGCGCTTGAAGCATCTGAGATTGTTTTGAAAATCCTGCTCCCATCTTGATGCATCAGTACAGCTTACGCGGTGGCAAAATGTGGATTTTGGGCAACATCCTTCAGCACGTGTGGGATTATTAGCGATCAAGGGTAAATCCTCTAATCCACCCTCGCTGAACCCATTGAGGCAGCATGGCCGCCACGTTAATATCTTCGGAACTATCCTCAAGCCGAGCACAAATTTCCCCAAAGCGATCTCTGTCTGCAAAAGCTTGGAGGAGCTTCCATTCGGATGCATTGGGCAAATCGATCCGGGTTTCATACTGGTCCCGCCAGAGGAATAGATTGACGCCACCCTCGCTCAGCTCAACCGTTTCAGAATGGGACGTATTGGCTTGGTTGACCTGCCAAATTCGATGCACGGGATAATCAGAGGTGAGCAACACGCTGTTACTCGGCAGTTGAAAGACTAAGTCAGGCCAATGCTTGGGCGGGACTTTGCCCAGGGCTGTCAGATCTAAACTGGGTTGATCTGCACTATTAAAGACGCGGTGCCAATGCCACTCTAAATGCGCGACATCGGGTAAATAAGGTAAGGTCGCGGCGGGTTTAAATTGGGCGATAAAATCTGGCAACTGTTCCCCATAGTCCCCTAGATCCGGTGAACTCGATGGATTGCGGCGAATGTATTGCCGAATCATGGCTGTGAAAAACTGGGTCCCTACCAATCGACAGCACACTGGATAGATATCTTCTAGGGCACGGACTAGTTTTCCGACGACACTTCCTTGATAGGCTGACAAGCCCTGCTCAAAGGATAGGTTGTCGGTACTGCGCATCTGGGGTTTGAGCTGTTGGATACTGTAAGGATCTTTGGTTGCGATCGCATCATAGAACAATCCTTGTAGCTCAATTAGTTCGGGCGGTGGTGTTGACATAAATAGGTTTCGGCCTGCTGTGCTTCGGCCATCAGTACATCAAAACTGGGGATATCGGTGTCCCATTCGATAAGAGTTGGGATTGGCCCAAAGCGCTGGAGGGCGTGCTGATACAACTGCCAGACCCCAGACTGTACCGGATAACCATGGGTATCGAATAGAAAATTGTCCTGTTCTTCGTATCCGGCGAGATGAATTTCTTTGACGCGATCTCTTGGAATAGCCTCCAGGTAATCTAGCGGATTAAAGCCGTGATTCGTCGCATTGACGTAGACGTTATTGATATCTAAGAGTAGATCGCAGTCAGCTTCCACTAGAAGGGTTGCCAGAAACTCCCATTCCGTCAGGCTGTTATGGCGAAATTGCAGGTAGGGCGAAAGATTTTCAATCAGAATGCGTCGACCGAGGAAATCTTGTACCTGTGCAATGCGGTTCGCAACATACTTGAGAACTGATTCTGTGTAGGGCAAGGGGGCCAAGTCATTGAAATAATGGCCGTTGACTGAGACCCAGGCGAGGTGATCAGAGACATGAACCGGCTCAATCCGATCGGCCAGTTGTTTGAGTCGGGTCAAATAGTCCATATTCAGCGGATCTGCTGACCCCAGCGATAGACTGACACCATGCAGTGTCATGGGATAGTGCGCCCGAATTTGTTCTAAGTGGTGCAGGGGTAAGCCACCCCCCAAATAGTTGTCCGAGAGGGCTTCCAGCCAGGGGATGGCCGGTTGATGGGTGAGGATGTGGGCGTAATGTTGCGATCTCAACCCAATACCAGCCCCCTGGATCGCAGTTAAGTCAACCATAGTTACGAAGCCATGCAACGGTGTCCATCCGTTAAAAGGGACACCGCGATTTCAAAGAATAAGTCTTGAGCAATGATGCTACTGAGCTTCTTCAACAGGGGCGTCTTCAGCAGGGGCTTCTTCAACAGGAGGTGCAGCTTCTTTCAAAGTTGATCCGACAATCTTTTCGCAAGTTCCTTCCGGTACATAAATCCACTCTTCAGGATCGTTATTGACTGTGGCCTGACCAGAGCAGTCATGCTTGCTGGTGCCGCAGTCATTGAGGCCCGTCTTGACGATACCGGCACATTTTTCAAAACCCGGCTTACCAGCAACAGCGTCATCAGATTGGGTGGCAACCATCCCGAGGGCAATGACACTGGATAAAGCTGCAGTAACAGCAACAGCCTTTGTAGTTGTATTCATAACGGTAAATGATCTCCAAGAAAGTCAGTCATTGAGCTAGAGTTCCCGTGTCTGGGCAACTGCTCACATATCTAATACGACTAACTTCTTCTATTGGATGCATTTTTCTAGAATTTATTTGGGCCTAGTGTTTTTGGACCGTTCGTGGCACAAACTTGGTGGCAACAGCCGTTGGCAATTGCATAGAGGACTTTTGCCATCACGCACCTCTCAAGACAATTACATGCAGAGCATCGCAATGTGTAGGTGTCTGCCATCTATCTAAAGTGACACATGAGGGGTAAGTCGTACCTATGTTGCATTCTTGTATCAGGTGTCTTGAACAGTAGCTGCAACAGAATTGACTACTCAGCTTCTAACAATTCTCTCTAAGATAGAACTCAAGTTTCTCTTCAATCTCTTCGATCAGAAACTGTGTGGCTAAACCTAGGAGTGGATCGGCAAAGGGGCGGTAATGGGGTTCAATATCGATTAAATCTTGGAGTTGACTTTGCAGATTGAAGACAAGGCCTCTTTGGGTTAGGTCTAGCAACGTTTCTAACACCGTGCTCGAAGGTAGCACCAGCTCACTTACAGCGGGGGGGACTGACTCCTCTTGAGACTGCCAAGTTAGGTTTAAGGCGTGAGCTAGGGACTGGAATAAGGCTTGTGATTCTACGGGTTTAGGCAAGAAGCTATCGCCACCCGCATCCAGAGCCATTTGTTGATCCTGGTTGGAGACAGATGCCGAAGAAACAATGACCTTGGTGGATTTCAACACCTCATCCTCACGCACCGCTACCAAGAATTCATAGCCATCCATTTTAGGCATGGCAAGGTCGACGATAACCAGATCAGGGTGTTCACTGCGAAGTTGTTCTAGTCCCTGCTGACCATTTTCCGCTTCAATCAGCGTAAACCCTAAGGGTTCTAGTAAATTGTGCAAGACAGAACGATTTTCCCAGCGATCATCAATGATGAGAATCTTCTGGCGCTTGCCCTCATAACCCGTGATGAGAGAGCCGTGATTCAGAATGCCTTGCGGCTCAGCCCAGTCCTTCGCCAGGGGTAGATCCACCGTAAAGAAAAACTCGCTACCTTTGCCCACTTGACTCTGGAGCTGAATTTCACTGCCCATTAATCGAACAATGCGCTGACTGATGGCCAGGCCTAGCCCAGTCCCTTCCGCTTGAGTTTTCTCTTCACCGACTTGCTCAAAAGCTTCAAACAGTTTGGTTTGATCTTCCTTCGCAATCCCAACGCCGGTATCAATGACTTGAAAAAGTAAAGACACATTGGTCTCTGACTGCTTCATAACATCCACCTGAAAATTGACAGAGCCAGAATCTGTAAATTTAATTGCATTGCCGAGCAAATTAATTAGAACCTGACGTAAGCGTTTTTCATCGGCGTGGACTGCATGAGGTAAGCGGGTACTGGGTTGATAAATTAAATCAATACCTTTCTGATCGGCCTTGATCTTGCACATTTCCACAACACTCTGCAATAGAGCTGGCAGATGCAATGTAACGGTCACCAGTTCTAATTTTCCGGCCTCAATCTTAGATAAATCTAAGACATCATTAATGAGTGTTAATAGGTGTGCACCACATTGGTGAATGATCTGGACACCTTTTTGTTCAAGCGCAGGTAGATCTGCTGAACGGCCTAAAATCTGGGCATATCCTAGAATTCCATTGAGAGGTGTGCGCAGCTCATGGCTCATATTTGCCAAAAATTCGCTTTTCGCTTGGTTCGCTATATCTGCTGATTCTTTCGCGTTCTGGAGTTCTATTGTCCGCCTTTCAACCCGGTCTTCTAATTCTTCATTGAGATGACTCAGTTGATCATTAATTTGCTCCAAACTGAGGAATGACTTCCGCAATTGTTGTGCCATCTTCTTAAAGGATGCACTCAAGCAATGAATTTCGTGAATCGGACTATTTTCAATGTTAGGAGACTCTAAATCTCCGGCAGCAATAGCCTCCGATGCCAGGACAAGACGACCGACAGGTTTACTAACCCATTGGCTTGTATAGAGTCCCAGTGCGATCGCAATACACAGCGCCCCTAGACATAAGAGGATTGTGTTGCGAGTATTCGCTCGGATCTGGGCCATGAAATCGGCTTCAGGGACAACGATGACAATGCGCCAGTCCAGGCCATTTTCCTCTTGCCAAGGGATAATTTGAGCAAAATAGTCTTTGTTCTTGTGCTGAATTTTTTGGTTCTGCACCTTATTGATCTGCTGAAAACCATTGCTAGAACCTTGGGTAATAGACTGGCTAGTGATTTGAATCAGAGGATCTGCGACATTCGAACTATGAACTCGCTCTGCTTCCTCATCGACTAATGTGTAAGGTAAATCATCAGTCGAACTTGCAACCAGCATTCCATCCGGTTCAACAATAAATATGCGAGCAGATTGACTAATCTCAATCCCTCTTATGAATTCACTAATGTCGGAGAGCATAATATCAACCGCAGCGATGCCCTGCAATTGATTTTTGCTGTCATATAGTGGTGCTGCAATGCATAGTGCGGATACTTCCGTTAGATCTGACCAATTATAAATACTGCTCCAGCCAATGTTGCGTCTTTGAGCGGCTTCCACGTAGCATTCTTCTGTTAGTGGAAAATAGGGTTCTGTTCCTTCGTCTGCCCGAGTCCCATCCTCATTAAATTTAAATGACCGTCCAAGGTTATTGTCCTGCAGAGTGAGTTCATCCATATAGATGGTTGGATCTGATGGATCCCAGTATCCTGCGCCAATGTATTCTCCCTGCGCAGAGACATAGGATATGTAGCTGACATCAAAGGCCTGAACTTGTTGCCAGAAAGTGATACTGGTTTCCTTAAAGTTCTGTAAATCCAAGGTTCCACGTTCAATACTCTCCAAGTTCAGTTTGAGGACTTGAGTCGGGGTCTCAAGATAGCTATCTAAATGCTGCTCAACCCTTTGCCCAGATTCAGTTAAGAGTTTATTGACTAAGGACTTGGTGGATAGTTGGCCATTACGAATCGCTAACCCGCCAGTAATGCCCACTGCGACAGTAATCTGTAGGACAAACGGTAGGGTCAGGAGTCTTCGCAAAGGAATTTTATGGGAAGACTTTGTCGTGTCAGGCATAGAGCAATTGCTCATCCAGGTACTTGCCTGAGTGTGCCCCAATTGCCTTTATCGCAAACTAGCTAATCAATGCAACCTGTTTCTAATGGATTCTGGAGGCACTCGAAACCACTGATCCACGCTCATTTATCGTCAGACTGATTGATCCCAAATCTGATTTATATACTCTGAAGACAGTGAAAAATTAGTGTCTGTCCAAGTGCATTCGATGCTAAACGATGGGTGGAGGCAAGGGGTGATGGTCAGTCCTTCACAACAGTCACATCAGACGTACTATTCTTCCGATAAGGGAGTTGTGGGCTGGAGACTTTCTGCCGGGATGGGTTCTTTTGGCTCCAGTACCGTTGCGATCTTAACCACTCTGGGGCCGCGTGTGATGGGAATCTTAAAGTCAAACATCTTTTCCAGGACAGTAACCGGATCATCGGATGCTTCCAGTGTGATCAATAATCCATCCTGTAGACAGTTACCATTGGCACCAGAAACACACAGGACATTAGAGCTGTTGACAACACCCGTGGAGACGTACTGCATTTGGTCCATGTCTGAAAACTTCTGAAACCTGCTGCTGACTGTCTGGCAGCGCTTGAGGGGTGACCATTGGGCACCAAAAGAGGTACTCTCCCAAATCACCAAGGGAAGGGGGCCGCGAGCGGTATGAGCAATGGTCATCAATTGATCTGAAAGGGTCTTCAAGCACTCATAGCGAATGGTGGTGCTGGACGAATCAAGTGCAATCCGTTCTTCAAAGCCAGCTGCTTGCTCTGATGCCTGGATTGAGTGTGCTGCTGAAGCTGGTGCATTCGAGGCTGTGGCCTGCCCCCCAACAGGAGATTCCACTCGTACAATAGCAGCGAGAAGAGCAGGCAGTAGAGTTAGGACTTTCATGATGCGATGAGCGATGAAGAACTACAGCAGGGTAGCTGTAGTCTACATTTTGAGGTGAATCCTACCAAGTCCGATTGATACACCTGAGATAAAACAAATTGGGAGGGTGCCCGCCAAACTACCTCTTGAACTTCATTTTGCTTGTTGCGATTCAACCTCTCAAGCTTGAGCCTGCCGTGATCCGGTCGAATTATGGTTATGAACTCTGCATTGGCTTTTTCCCCGAACCTCTAGAAGGTCTGTATGACGGACTTTGCCTGCGAACACTAGTGGGGAGTCTGTCTCATGCCAAGGTTACATTTTCAGCACTAGTTGAGTGAGATCGGGGTGAAAGCGTGAAGGTTCTATAGCTATTGTTCAAATTATCGTTTTATACCCATTAACTGTTGAAAGCGTAATAGATTATTCTGCTATTCTTCAGAGCTAATTTAACATAAAAATATGCACGGATTTTGGGCTTCTAGATATCAAGCTCAGAGGATTTTAAAGTCAAGAATCTGTGACTTTAGCTTCTTGTTGCAAACTTGAAAATCTCGAGGATACCGCAAGCCATGACTGACCCGAGTTCGATGGATGCTGAAAGCCCTATCCCTTCTTCAAGAGGCACAAAATCAATAATTTTTGTCGAACTCAGGTATTAATAATACAGATTATGGATAGCGCAATAATCTGTTCTGTTCCATTACATGTAGTTACTTCAAGCGCTAGCTACGAGGCTAATTTTGGTAACAACTCATCATAGAGACAACAGAACCAAAAAAAATCTTAGATGGATACAAATTAGGTAAGGTAATCGCCTATCATACTTATGATTTTGTTCTCAAGATAGAAAATCAAAAATTCAACCTAACTTTAACCCCATTGCATCATCTGACTTGAACCTTCTATTGAGGCCAACTGAATGAAGCATTTGCATGTTTATCGAGGAGTTTTCCTCCGGGCAGGGAGCCTTGCTATTACCGTCGCGCTAGGCCTTAGCTCAGGTGCTGTTGCCCATCTTGCACAATCTAACGGATCCCCGGACGGCCCACTCAATGGCCCTCCTAAAGGCCCACCCCCAGAAGATAACACCGGGACTCAAGAACGTCTCGGTGACACCAGTATTTTGATGGATCAGGTTGCCATTCCCGACGCTGTTAGCAGCTGTGGCACTGAGCCGGGATACCCACGCCTGCTGTGCCTCACCGAATTACTGAAATCTAGTGCATCCGATGAAATCCTGGAGGACATGCAGCTGGATTACTCAGTTGAACAAGGCCAAAACTGGAGTAATTTACCGGCTGGGGCCTTTCCGGCCCGACCCGGCGTATTCCTCGGAGAACTCAACCTTGAACAGCGCGGATACGTCAAGGCAATCATGATGGAAGCGGCCAGTCTGACGGAGAACGACGGTTACGATGAGATGGTGCAGACCCTCAACGCCGATGACTACATCGGTACGATCAGCACGGACTATAAGGCGGGGTACTCGTCTTACAACACCAAATTTGCGTTTCTGGGTACACCTGCAGAAACCGGAACCTGGCAGCTTTACTATGGTGGTCACCATTTAGCGTTTACTAATACCTACAGGGATGGCGTTCTGGTCGGTGCAACCCCGTCGTTTCGGGGCATCGAACCGTTCCCAAGATTCCTGATGAATGGACGGGAAAATATGCCTCTAATGCAGGAGCGTGAAGCATTTACGGCCCTGCTGCGATCGCTCTCTGAAAAACAGCAGGAGGCAGCGCGCCTGGAGGGAGTCTATCGCGATATCCTGGCCGGTCCTCAGGCCGATGACGCAATCCCAGAAGAGCAGGAGGGGTTAAGCGTTGCCGAACTGAGCGAGGAACAACAGGCCTTATTGTTGGCTGCAGTGGCCCACTATGTCGGCGACATTAATGATGAAGCGGCGGCGGTGTATATGCAGAAATATACTGCGGAGCTGTCGGACACGGTGCTGGGATTTTCCGGTACGACTGAGGTGAACACCGAAAATGACTATGTTCGGATTCATGGTCCTTCGCTCTGGTTGGAATTTTCGTTGCAGTCCAACAAATCGACAGGGGAAGTTGGAAATCACCCACACTCGGTTTGGCGTGATCAAACTGATGACTATGGTGGAAACGCAGAATAGGGTTCTGTCGCATTAACTATTCAGGGCACAAGAATAGAAGCTTATCTCTGATTTGTTACGGGTCCTTCCAGATTTTGTGGAGGGGCCTGAACGTTCCTGCCTGTAACCATTTCTTGATCCAGCAATGTGCAGATTCGTGTTTTGCGCAAAGCATTGAAGAATCAAGGCGACGATCTGTTGGCCTTTGCAAAGGTCTTTGATGACAAGCTTGCTAGCAATGCCCAGAAATTTGATACTCCTCTTACTCCTCTGTTTCTCATTCGGCAGAGGGGCTGATTATGCCGGAAACAGCCCACCTCTGAAGCATAATGGAGAACCTGGGGCGAGCTACATGAGACGTTGCGCTGGAAGTGCTTTCAGCTTCATCAAGTGATCCAAGATGCGATGAAATAGATGCCTAGAGCGAGTGCGTTGGTGGAGAATCTCAACTCTCGGCTACGCAATGATTTCACGCTTCGCTAGCATTTTGGGACATCCTAATTTAGGGCTTCTTTAATTCTTCCTCAACCACCGACATTATCATGAGCAGTGATTGCAACCAGCGGAAGGGGAAAAGCCCCAGTGAGGTGATGACGGGGGCGGCCCATGCTCACTGGCGATAACGGCTAGGATTCAAGCGCTTCAAAAGAGCTTAGCAACAGTGAAAATATCTGGGTTAGTCATTTCTAGAGATGGCTTGATTGGTTGTGCGCGTGTTACCCATTTTGGGCTATTTCTGGACATCGCCCTATTTGTTACAGAGCGGACCGGGGCAGATTTTGACCACTACCTTGGGGCGAGGCTCAACTTTGACAGTGGGTTTGGCCTTAACTGTGCGACGGGGCGTGACGATTGTTCTGGGACTGCGTACCTGTCGTTGAACCGGTTGAGAACGCGATGGGGGCGTTGTGATGGTAGTGCGTGAGGTTGTGGGGGCTACTCGTCTCGTTTGCCGTGCCGCAATTTGCTGTTGAGCCTTCGTTTTGAGTTGTTCCGCTTTTTCTTGCCAATAGGTCGGGGACTTGATGCTGGAAACCGTTGCGATCGCAACCTCAGCCTGTCCCTTATTGAGGGCTGCCTCTGCCCCTTCTAAAAGCTTCGTATTTGTTTGATGGGTTGTCTTCCAGGTCAGAATCAAGCTGTCTACTTTCTGGCGCAGAGAGTGCTGGGTAGGAATCGGCTGCACCGTTGCGATCGCTTCTTCTAACTGCCCCTGTTGCTCATACTTTTGCGTCGCCTGTTCTAGAAGGGTTTGAGACCACTGGTCAATGAGCTTTTGGGCTTTTTGGTAATGGTCACTGGTGGTTGGAATCAGGGTTGCCAGTTCAATGGCTTTGGCAAACTGCTTTTGTTCACCCTGCTGTTGTGCTAAACCCAAGCGGCATTGATCCATCGGGGACTGAATTTTGGTCTTTGCCAACTGTTGTTCGCGGATTGCGGCCTGAGCGACTGCAGTACATTGGGCAAATTCCTGCTGACCATGGAGGCTCTCTAATTGCTGCTGCACGTTTGCGATCGCAACATCTCGACTCATGCTCATGCCTCCGAAGACGGCCCCGCCCGTCATGAGGGCTAGGCCCACCCCAACAATTCCCACTGTTGCTTTCTTGCGCTTTCGAAAATGCGGGAACGCATTAGAACGAGATGCTTGGCGGCAAAACGTGTCAGACTTCTCAGATTGCGATTCTTCAGATGCCTGAAGGGTGGCAAGCGAGGGCTGCAGCAATTCCGTTGTGGGCAGTGCATTGTATACATTGAGTTGAGGTGTTGTTGTCATGCCAGCGCGACGGGTTTGAGCAGAAGGTAGATCTTGGGGACATTTTGCAAGGCTACTATCCTGTTCCGCATGGGGCTTACCGCCAGGAGAGACCACCTTTAAGCCTTTCAGCTTTTCAAGGACCTCTACTGCACTTTGGGCGCGATCTTTGAAGTGGTACCGCACCATGTGATTGAGGACATCGGCAAAGGCATCGCTGACGCTGGCAAAATTACGCCAAATGATTTCCCCTTGCTTGTCCTCTTTTAACTCAACGGGGTCAATGCCCGTCAGAGCTTGAATGGTTACCATCCCCAGTGCATAGAGATCGCTATTGAGGCGTGGCTTTCTGCGTAACTGCTCAGCAGGAATATAGCCCAGAGTCCCAATCGCAACCGTTGCATATCTGTCAGACGACTGATTCGAGTTTCCAGAACTGGGGAAATTCATTTGCTTCACCGCACCAAAATCGATCAGGATGATGCGGCCATCACTCGTGCGTCGAATCAGATTCCCAGGCTTAATATCCCGATGAATTACGTTGTGCTCATGGACAAAGGAGAGCACATTCAGACTCTCTTTCAGAAATGCGATCGCTTTTTCTTCAGACCATTGTTGTTGGGTGGCAAGTTCTTGGGCTAACGTTTGCCCCTCAATATACTCCTGCACCAGCAGGAAGGCATGGGCCTCTGGATCTTCAAAATACGCCAGCAACCGTGGAATCTGCGAGTGCCGGCCTAACTTCTCCAGCGCCTCTGCTTCCTGTGCAAAGAGTCGCCTCGCGATGGCCATAAAGGCTGGATCGCACTGGGCCGGTTTGAGACATTTGATCACGCAAACGGGGTTTCCTGGGCGGTATAGATCTTGGGCCAGGTACGTTTTGGCCAGTCCACCTTCTCCCAATGCTCTCAAAATTTTGTAATGTCCACCTAAAATTTGGTTCTGCTCAAACATGATCGAATGGGGTTGGGGGCTAAGGGTTTGTGCCGTGGGCTCTGAAGTGAAAACAGGTGCCTGAATGGCATGCTAGAAGCTTAGGATTCGTCACCCTCGCAGGCATTGATGCCTATCATGAGCCCCAGTGATGATTGTCACCTTGTCGTGTATTGCTCCATGAACGTCAGCGATTCAGATGGGGCAACATCGTAGTGACCCAGTGCAGCTCTAGCCTTTGCTGGGCTCAGCAAAGGTGTGTGATCGTTTTTGCCTGGTTGAGTGATTTGATTGTCAAACGATAGAGAATCGATGCTTTACGCTACAAAGCCAAGACGTTTGTCTCGGCGCTTATCAGCTTTACGTATTGGGCATGAAGTTCGCTCAACTGTCTGAACATCCAAAGTCCGTAACCCCTCTGGATACTTCTCCAGTCATCCAGCCCATGCAAGTTCAAACAGATGGCTGATACTGGGGGCAACGGAATTCGCCGCAAATGTTGGCGTTAGTATCTCTCGGTTGGCTTTCCTGCGGGCTCAACGGTACCTTGCGTAAACTTCGCGATAGCATGGGAGTCTTTTACTGCTGGTGGGAGTGGGGGGAGTCGTTGTGATGGCGCTTTCGTCGAGAGGGGGGCCAGGTGGGATGGCTCCGGATGTTTCGCTGATGTGGACTGAGAGGATTGCTCCGGTGTCGATTTCTTCGATCCATCTCGCATCATCTCGAACGAGAGTTGTTAGGGCTGCTGATTATGCCGTCTTTGACCTGCGGGCGTTCCCGGTCTTGCGAACTCGATACTATGTGTTGGCTTGGGCAATTGTCTCTTGCTGGAAACGGAGTTTAATCATTAAAGATTTAGTCCTTTGCTATTACCAATCACACACCTCCTGATGGGATAAATTCTTTCCGGCCAAGCCAAGTGCGATTCATATCACACCATTTTGCCGCTCATATCACTGAGTATCTTCCGGCTTCAAATCATAGTGAGGTCATACACCCCCAAGGAGAAAAGACTCATGCAAGCTAACTCCAACATGTCTCTTTCAGGCAACGCTCAACAAACTTTCTCTCGCTCCACCTTGATTCAATCTGAATGGACTTCTCTCACTCCTTTGCTCAGTGCTGCCGTTGGCGTGGGTATCGGTTTGCTTTTGGCCAATTCTTTCGGCTGGATGTAGAGAAATTTCCCATTAGGGTGTATCCTCTAGGCTGGATTCAATTTCTACAAAGAAAAATAAACGCTCAAATGCCAGCCATCAGCCAAAACCATCTCATTGAATATCTCCAGACTGAACTGGCTCTCCCCTCAGGAGCAATAGAGCTAGCCATGCGGCAGCATTCCGTCACTGGTGGACCCTTACACATCATTCTCTGGCAGCACGGTCTGATTACCATTGAGCAAGTGGCCCAAATTTTTGATTGGCTAGAGACCTCCACTCCAGTTCTGACGTCCTAGCCATTCCCCTGCTATCTCTGGTTCTAAAGAGAAGTAGACAAAGATTCTTCCTGCCTCCAACGCCGCCTCTTCAGAGGCATATCGTTCCCCATCGCTGAGTGCCATCCCTTCAGGCGTTCTCACCCAACAGCAATACTCCCGCGCATCTGAAAAGCTAACCCAGAGGATCCAATCAGGGAATAGTGAAACAGTTGCGAGTCTGCTTGGTGCATCCATTTAGAGCGAATCGCTCCCTTCTCCATTGAGCAAAAATAGTACTGTTGATCTTACTTTGGTATAAGTGTACTATGAAAACCCACCAAGCATCAATGTACAGTATCACTACCTAATAAAAGACTCGGGAGTCAAACCTCATGGCCGCAACCGCCGATAAAGGGAAAGGCAAAGCTTTAGAGATGGTCCTCAACCAGATTGAGCGTAGTTATGGCAAAGGTGCCATCATGCGTTTGGGTGATGCAGCCCGGATGCAGGTCGCAACCATTTCCACTGGAGCCTTGACGCTTGATATTGCTCTAGGTGGTGGTTTGCCCAAAGGTCGCGTCATTGAGATTTACGGCCCTGAAAGTTCAGGTAAAACGACCTTGGCTCTCCATGCAATCGCAGAGATCCAAAACAATGGTGGCACCGCAGCCTTCGTTGATGCAGAACATGCTCTAGATCCTGGCTATGCTAGTGCCCTAGGTGTCGATATCGATAACCTGCTTGTCTCCCAGCCTGATTCCGGTGAAATGGCACTAGAGATCGTTGATCAACTGGTGCGCTCCTCTGCCATTGACTTGGTCGTTGTGGACTCCGTTGCAGCCCTGACGCCAAGAGCTGAGATTGAAGGGGAGATGGGTGACTCCCACATGGGGCTACAGGCCAGGCTGATGAGTCAAGCTTGCCGGAAGGTGACTAGTAACATCGCTAAATCTGGCACGACGGTGATTTTTCTCAACCAGCTTCGCCAAAAGATTGGTGTGACCTATGGCAACCCCGAAGTCACCACTGGCGGAAATGCCCTCAAGTTTTATGCTTCAGTGCGTCTGGATATTCGTCGGATTCAGACCCTGAAGAAGGGGACAGAAGGCTACGGTAACCGCGTAAAGGTGAAAGTCGCTAAGAATAAGGTTGCTCCTCCCTTCCGCATCGCTGAATTTGATATTTTGTTTGGCCAGGGAATCTCCACCATTGGTTGCATCGTGGACATGGCTGAAGAACATAACATCATCGTTCGCAAAGGAGCTTGGTATAGCTACGAAGGCAACAATATTGGTCAGGGTCGGGAGAATACCGTCAAATACTTAGAAGAGAACCCTGAGTTTGCTCAAGATGTTGAGCGACAAGTGCGAGAGCAGTTAGAACCAGTCGTGGAATCAGAGATGGCTTCTACGTCCGAGGCTAAGGCTGAAGGAGAGTCCGTTACTGCTTCCTAGTTAAACCTGAGTTCGACAGCTAGAAAATAGCTTGAGGCAAAGCTTTGGGGTCAAAGTTTGGAATGTCTATCGACGGCTTATTAGGATGGTAGGAGTAGGCAATCAACCCTGACACCAGGTTGACCATAAAATTGAACCAACT
>CALFCG010000207.1 GCA_937951315.1 uncultured cyanobacterium | reverse complement strand
TCTCGAAGGAACGCCGCTGCGTCAGCTCCGTAAATAATGCGGTGATCACAGGTGATATTGACCCGCATCTGACGCTTAATTCCAAATAAGCCGTCTTCCGTCGCCACTGTTTGAGCGCGTGATGCGCCGACCGCTAAAATTGAGCCTTGACCTGTCGGTAAAATGGCGTCAAAGCTATCAACGCCAAACATTCCGAGGTTAGAAAGTGTAAACGTTCCAGAGTTATATTCATCTGGCTGTAGCTGCTTTGAGCGTGCCCGAGAAACTAAATCTTTCCATGTGCGGGACAGTGAATAAATATCGAGCTGGTCTGCATTTTGCAAGACGGGGGTAATTAAACCGCCTCCTGGC
Source organism: uncultured cyanobacterium (assembly GCA_937951315.1). Classification (GTDB taxonomy): domain Bacteria; phylum Cyanobacteriota; class Cyanobacteriia; order Thermosynechococcales; family Thermosynechococcaceae; genus RCC1774. The sequence goes on along the minus strand of CALFCG010000207.1, from coordinate 20,368 downwards.
ATTGCTACCGCCACTGCCACGTTGATGGGGGCACGGTATTGGATTCCCTGATCGCTATAGCTAGCGTTGACAAGGGGATGCTGCCGCAGTGTTACGGCGATGGCTTTTGCTAGTAAGCCTGTCATCGTGACGCCCTTGCCCTTGAGTTGCTTGTAAAGCGCATCCAGTGCGTCTGTAGTTATTGTGTAGCCCACATGAAAGGTGGGTACGGCGAGACTTGCTGTCATATTCGTGACGACAGCTTTCTGCAATGCATTAAAAGGGGCAATCTCCCCCGTTAAGGCTGCGGTGGGCACAGGTGTAGGAGGAGTCTGCTGTGGTGTTGGTGCTGTCGCGATCGGTGCTGCCGAAGTTACATTGGCAGACGGGACCTGACCCGAAGCTTTTTCCACATCAGCTGCGATGATGCGACCGTGGGGCCCGCTACCGATTAAAGACTTAAGGTCAACCTTGAACTGTTTGGCAAGCTTGCGAGCGCGGGGAGAGACGACGGTGCGTCCTGAAGCCTGGGTTGTTGCACTGTTCCCCCCTCCATTTAAGGATGCAGCGACGGGGACTGGTGTCTGAGCGGTAGGAGTGGCGGGTGCCTCTGCCGTAGTTGCATTGAGAGACTTCGCTTTCTCTTGAGCTAGGGGAATATCGGCTTCAGTTTCAGTGACATAGCCGAGGGTTGAGCCCACAGGTGCCATTTCTCCTGCGGGGACTGCAATGACGGCTAAGTAGCCACCATAGAAAGACTCCACGTCCATATCTGCCTTGTCCGACTCGACGACAAGGACAGTTTCACCCTTCTCGACCTGATCTCCAGGACTCTTCACCCAGGAGACAATCTTGCCCTCCGTCATCGTAGAGCTAAGGGCGGGCATGAAGACTTCATGAATCATGGGTGCTATTCCGAACCTTTAAAAACTGTCTAAGGTAGATTCTATCCTGACCTGCGGCTCAAAGCGATGCAAAAGGAGGGATTTCTTGACCCAAGTATTGGGTTGAGATCGCAATATCCTCTATCTCACCAAATAGGAACCTACAGCGAACAATTAATAGTGAAGATTGGCCATCTAATTTTGGAAAGTAATTTCATCGATTATCGATGGACATTGCCCCTTGCTTCCACCTGAAATGCTTCCTTGATGATCTAAGCTTTGTTAATCCTGCATAGAAACAGATGTTTTTTACTTCTGCTATTCACACCTTACGGACCCAGTACTTTATCCTTATAGACTCTACTGTCTGCAATGACTCTCGTATTGTGTGAAATTGAGTGGTGTTTGTTTTGCTCCCCCGCATGAGGGCGAAAACAGTGCTGATTTAGAAACTAGTGTGACTTGCGACCTCTTTTTGGGTTTTGGGTCATTTGGAAGAAACTTAGGGCATTGCGCTCAACGAATTTTTCTTCACAGTTGGGCTTGGAACGATGTTCGATTTACGTCTTTCTCTACTTTGCGACCTTTTTGGGCCCCAATCCAGCAAAGGAGGTCGTCATAAAGACTATTTATGAACAAGAGTCTTAGGAGAGCAGCCCCTGTACACCAACAAGAAATAAGTTGTAGACATTACCGCATTATTTATAGTAGTCTAGTTGCTTGTGGCTTTTAGAAGAAACTATGCATGCCCAGGAGTTAATCCGCTCTATTGAAGCGGAACATTTGAAGGAAAAACTGCCAGAAGTATACGTGGGTGACACGGTACGAATTGGTGTCCGGATTCGTGAAGGAAATAAAGAGCGCACCCAGCCCTATGAAGGGACAGTGATTGCCAAACGCCATGGTGGTATTAATGAAACCATAACGGTTCGTCGCGTTTTTCAGGGGGTTGGTGTAGAGCGTGTATTTTTGCTCCACTCTCCTCGTGTTGCCGACATCAAAATCATGAGACGCGGTAAAGTCAGAAGGGCAAAACTTTACTACTTGCGTGATCGTGTTGGTAAGGCAACTCGCATCAAGCAACGTTTTGATCGAAGTCTTTGATCGAGGTTGTTGGTCTTATTTGAGTCAGTTCTCTGCTGATGTCAATGGCATTTCACGACGCTCTAGACTTATAATTGTCTCTAGCTCAGATAGATTTAATGCTGCGGCAATATTCCTTCAGGATTTAGAGCATATGCGCCTTTAGTTCAGTTGGTAGAACGCAGGTCTCCAAAACCTGATGTCGGGGGTTCGAGTCCTCCAAGGCGCGCTCTTTTCCTGAATTAAAAGGTTCATAGAGAGTTTCGTGGTGTTTCCTGACTCTGTTAAGAAATGCTTGTTCCAGAAATAGCGAAGCTTCACGCCTTTCTGGTTTTGTCTAAGCCTATAAATTGAAGTAAACGTAAGCAATCGGCAGCGAAAGGTTAAGGAATAGTGCCAAAAAAAAAGAAGCCAAAGAAGGGGCAAAGAAAAGGCGCTCAAAAGGGACCTGGCAATTCAGCCGTAAACCAAGGTTCTCCAGCCGCCAACTCTGAGTCTTCTGCTACTGAGCCGCAGACTGTTGATTCTGCCGCACAGGCGACTGGCTCTGGTGGCAGCGCTCCCCAGACAGACTTGGATGACCAAAAAACAAAAGGCCCCAGTCCTGTTGGTTTTGCGCAGAGTACCAAGGAAGAACTCGCAAAAGTTGTGTGGCCGGATCGACAGCAGCTCATTAGTGAATCCGCCGCTGTTATTTTGATGGTTTCCTTCCTGGCAATTTTCATCTCTCTTATTGACAATGTGTTCAGCTGGGCTTCCCGGCTGGTCTTTTAAGGCTTGAATCATGGTAGATGAACCGCTTGATACCAGTACAGTGAATTCTCCGGAGACGGGGGCTTCACCGCAAACCAGTCGTTGGTATGCAGTACAGGTTGCCTCAGGATGTGAGAAAAAGGTCAAGCAAAATTTAGAGCAGCGTCTCCAAACCCTGGATGTTGCCGATCGAATCGTGCAAATTGCGATTCCTCAGACCCCAACCGTCAAGGTGCGCAAAGACGGCAGTCGAGCCACGAGCGACGAAAAAGTCTTTCCCGGATATGTCCTCGTAAGAATGGTCCTGGACGATGATACTTGGCAGGTTGTCAAGAACACTCCAAATGTCATCAACTTTGTCGGTTCGGAAGAACGGCGACGCTATGGGCGAGGCCGAGGGCACGTTAAGCCTCTGCCTTTGGGACCAGCTGAAGTGGAACGAATTTTCCGGCAGTCTCAAGATCAGGAACCCGTGGTCAAGGTGGACATGGAAGTTGGTGACCAAATTCAGGTCCTCAACGGTCCATTTAAAGACTTTGAAGGTGAAGTGATTGAGGTAAGTGCTGAGCGCAATAAGTTGAAGGCACTGCTGTCAATTTTTGGCCGGGATACCCCTGTCGAACTAGAGTTTAACCAGGTGAAAAAAGAGAATTAAGTAATGGCAAAGAAAGTCGTCGCCCTCATTAAGTTAGCTATTCCGGCTGGCAAGGCTAATCCAGCCCCTCCGATCGGTCCTGCGTTGGGACAGCATGGTGTCAATATCATGATGTTTTGCAAGGAATATAATGCTCGCACCTCCGATAAGGTTGGGTTAGTGGTTCCGGTGGAAATTTCGGTTTTTGAAGACCGAAGTTTTACCTTTATTCTGAAAACACCCCCTGCTTCGGTCCTGATTAAAAAAGCGGCAGGTATTGAAAAGGGGTCCGGTGAGCCTCAGTCCGTGAAAGTGGGGCAAATTACGAAGGCTCAACTTCAAGATATTGCCCAAACAAAGATGCCTGACCTCAATGCAAATGATATTGAGGCTGCCATGAAAATTGTGGCAGGTACTGCTCGAAATATGGGTGTGACCGTTGTTGATTAATTCGCAGCGCGTTGAATATATTTAATTTTGTTCACATTTATTGGGGGAGAGGCTGTGGCTTCGTGATGACCCCAGGAGGAAACAATGACGAAAAAAGTATCGCGTCGAATGCGAGAGTTACTGAAGCTGGTTGAAGAGCGTGAGTATGAGCCTCTAGAGGCTCTAGAGCTGCTCAAAAAAACGGCAACTGCTAAGTTTCCAGAAACAGCTGAAGCTCATATACGCTTGGGTATTGACCCTAAGTATACGGACCAACAACTGCGGACAACTGTGGCTTTACCCAAGGGAACGGGCCAGGACATTAAGGTTGCCGTGATTGCTAAGGGTGAAAAAGTAACCGAAGCAACCAAGGCCGGAGCGGATGTTGCGGGCTCTGAAGAACTGATTGCCGACATCCAAAAAGGTGAAATTGAGTTTGACCTGCTGATTGCGACGCCCGATATGATGCCTCAGGTGGCTAAGGTCGGTCGTATTCTCGGTCCACGGGGCTTAATGCCTTCTCCGAAGGCGGGAACAGTAACCTTTGAATTGGAAAATGCAATTTCAGAGTTTAAGGCTGGTAAGCTAGAGTTCCGGGCAGATAAAGCAGGGATTGTGCACGTTCTGTTTGGTAAGGTGTCTTTTGAAGCGCAGGATTTACTGGAGAACTTAAAAGCACTCCAGGAGACCATTGATCGCAACCGTCCTTCAGGGGCCAAGGGACGCTATTGGCGGAGTGTGTATGTTTCTTCGACCATGGGGCCATCCATTCAGATTGGCGTAAATGCTTTGCGTGATCTGAAAATGGATGAGGTATAGGATCAGCACGGGAGTCAATTTTATCTAAATTAATCCAACTCTATAAGAAACCGAAGACCGTAGGGGCCAATGGCTTAATGTCCTACCGAGGTGAAGTTTGCATCACTTTGAAACGCGAGTGCTTTTAAGTGGATTCAGTCTAACCTCGGGCTAATGTTCGAGGTTTTTGATTGAGGTCGGGTTTGTCAAAGTTTTCGATTTACAACTAGATAAGGAGGTGACAACAAGATGGGTAGAACCCTAGAGAATAAGCAGGAAATCGTCGCAGATCTAAAGACTCAGCTCGATGGTACTTCGATGGCAGTCGTGATTGACTATCGAGGACTGTCTGTTGCTGAAATTACAGATTTGCGTAACCGAATTCGTCCATCCGGTGCCAGCTGCAAGGTCACTAAAAATACCTTGATGCGGAAAGCCATCGAGGGGAGCGAAGACTGGCAGCCTTTGTCAGAATTCCTGACGGAATCCTCGGCATTTTTGCTTCTCAAAGATGATTTTGGTAGTGCGATTAAGGCCTACCAAGGTTTCCAAAAAGAGACGAAAAAGTCATTGTTGCGTGGCGGTGTTTTAGACGGGAAAGTTCTGACTGAGAGCGATGTTAAAGCGATTGGCGAACTACCTTCTAAGGAGGAGCTGATTGCTCAAATCGCGGGTGCACTCAACGCAGTCACAACCAAGATTGCCGTTGGTATCAAAGAGGTGCCTTCGTCTGTGGCGCGCGGTCTGCAGGCTTACGTCGACAAAGGAGAATCGTAGTTCTATCTACGTGATTGATCCATACATTTTAAATTGGAGTAAATTTTATGTCTGCTGTAACTGAAGAAATTCTAGAAAAGCTAAAAACTCTAACTTTGTTAGAGGCAGCGGATCTGGTTAAGGAAATTGAAGAGGCCTTTGGCGTCAGCGCGGCTGCCCCTGCGGGTGGCATGATGATGGCTGCCCCTGCGGCGGCGGCTGAGGCAGCTGAAGAGAAGACTGAATTCGATGTCGTTCTTGAAGAAGTGCCTAGCGACAAGAAGATTGCCATTCTTAAGGTGGTTCGTGGTATCACTGGCCTGGGTCTTAAAGAGGCCAAGGAGATTGTGGAATCAGCGCCTAAGGCCATTAAAGAAGGCACTTCTAAGGAAGATGCTGAGGAAGCGAAGAAGACACTTGAAGAGGCTGGTGCTAAGGTCGCACTCAAGTAAATCTAACCGCATTGGTGGCTGGTGCTATCGCCAGCCGCCAGCATACTGGTTCCCCGGTTCGTTGAGTCTCGGGGATATACAACAAAGGTCTAGGGTTAGCCCTAGACCTTTGTTGTTATTTCTACAGTGGGAGGAGCAAACAGGAAGACACCGCTGCCGATCGCATGGTGATGTCCCGAGAGGGCGCAGGTACTACCGGCGGCAAAGTCGAGATATCGCTGGGCTTGATCGGTGGCCAGATCGGCTAGGTTCAGCAAAATGACTTTGCCTTTCTTGAGGGCTTCGACGGCACGGGCTGTTTCGTCAAAGGTTTGTGGATGCAGAATTGCGATCGCACAATTGCCCATTCCTGTTAAGGGGATCAGATTATTCATACGCGCCTAAGCGAGGGCTGCTACAGTCTAAAGTAACGCAACTTGGGGAAAATGATGCCAAACCCTAAACTTTTGAGGCAAATTCCTGACCTCAAGGAGGGGTTTGCCGTTCGTTCAGCCACTGCCCAAGACATCTGGACTATCCGGAAGCTGGTGCTTTCAGAGCTTCTGGACCCGACCCAACTGCGTTGGTCACAATTTTGGGTGATTGTCCATCATCGAGAAATTATTGCCTGTGGACAGCTACGGAATTTTCCTGACGCGCAAGAATTGGGTAGCTTGGTTGTCTCACCCCATTGGCGGGGTCAGGGGATGGGTTTGTTTTTAACCCAATGGTTGATTCAGCAGGCTACCTTGCCGCTATACCTCGAATGCCTAGGCGATCGGCGGGCAGCGTTTTATACAAAGTTCGATTTTATACCTGTTTCTTTGTCTGATTTGCCGCAGAGTTTGCAACAGAAATTTAGGCTATCAGCTCTAGGCAAGCGCTTGATTCGGTTGCCCATTCATTTCATGCATTGCCCCATCGAGACGATTACGGAGACACGCTAGGATAGATTTACCGTTATCCCTGTCTAGCGTGATGGACGATCCCCGCGACGCTTTTGAAAGTTCAACCCTTCAACGTACATTGCTGTTTGTGTACTTAATTCCTGTGTTTGGGGTTGTACCTGCAGCTTGGTCTTTGACACGCCGCCAGCGAGATCGCCAAAGCAGGTCTGTCAGCCGTTTAGCAATTGCTTTGGGAATGCTATGGGGACTGGGAATTTTGACGCTCAATACTGGTTTTGTGTTTGCGACTGAGAGCGGTGCCTCTGGGACAGGACTTTCACTTTTAGTGATCAATAGTGTCTTTACCTCCAGCTACTTTATGACCATGCTGTGGTTGATGGTGCGGGTTTGGCAGCGAAAGTCACCGGAGATCCCGGGTGTCAGTCGTCTCGCAAAGTTTTTGCCTTAGGACTTGCCGATGCGCCTGCCGCGCTTACCGCTTTTGATTCTGGGGATTGCCGTCATCTTAGGACTGATGATCTGGCTGATCAGTTCGCTGCTGTGGCTCTATCGATCGGTTCTCTATACCTCTCCCTTTTTGGCAAATCTGCTGCTGCTGCTCCTGATTGGGCTATTTCTAGCCTTGCTCGGTGCCTTGGCTTACTATCTTTGGGTCTTTAGCCGTCAGAAACAACCCCGTCAGCGACGACGCCCTCCACAGGTCCCAGCAGAGAAATCAGCGGCAGCAGTGGAAAATCTGCGGGCGATTCGCCAGCAAGTTCAGCAAATCGAAGATCAGGTGGCGCGGGAAGTTTTGTTAGCCCAAACGCGTAATATTGCCCAGGATTTATCTCGGCGGCAGTTGAAGCTGGTGGTGTTTGGCGTTGGATCTGCGGGAAAGACCTCTCTCGTCAATGCTTTGATGGGTCGCATTGCGGGGCCAGTGGGACCCACCATTGGCACCACAGAGGTGGGAGAAACCTATTCTTGCTATTTACCTCGGCTGGATCGAGAGTTATTGATTACGGATACGCCGGGCTTGCTGGAACCAGGCATTATGGGGACGGCTCGGGAGCAGGCCGCTCGGAAGCTGGCAACGGAGGCTGACCTCTTGCTCTTTGTGGTTGATGGTGATCTGACGCAATCAGAATATCAGCCCTTAAAGACGTTAGAAGATATGGGCAAGCGACTGTTGCTGGTGTTTAACAAAACGGATCGCTATTCGGCTGCGGATCAAGAAGCTGTCCTGCGGATACTTTGCGATCGCACCCGTCTTGCCTCTGAAGACATTGTGGCTATCTCTGCGGCCCCGCAGTCCCTTCGACTGGCCGACGGAGAAAGACTCCAGCCGGAACCTGATTTACAGGCCTTGCTGCAGCGCTTAGGCCCTATTCTGCACCAAGAAGGTGATGACCTGTTGGCTGACAATATTTTGCTCCAGTCCCAGCGCTTGAGTGCGGAAGCTCGAGATTTGATTGCCCAAGAACGTCAAGGGCGGGCCGAGAAGGTGGTGGAGCGGTTCCAGTGGATTGGAGCTGGGGTCATATGGGCCACCCCTATTGTGATTGATTTGTTAGCTACAGCAGCGGTTAACGCCCAGATGGTGATTGAAATCGCCAAGGTTTACGGCTGTGAACTCTCGAAGGAAGAAGGCCGGGAGTTGGCCCGTTCCCTGGCGAAAACCTTGGGGGGGCTGGGGATTGTCAAAGGTGTCCTGTCTGTGGTGACGAGGGCCTTGGAATTTAGCGTTGCCGGATATGTTTTAGGCAAGTCAGCGCAGAGCATCAGTGCGGCTTATTTAACTCGGATTGCGGGGAATAGCTTTATTGAATACTTTCGGAATGATCAGGATTGGGGCGATGGCGGCATGGCTGAGGTCGTGCAGCAGCAGTTTCAGCTCAACCGTCGAGACCAGTTTGTGAAGCAGTTTATTCATGATGCCATTACCCAATTGCCCAAAAGTTTTGGACGAGCCTTGCAGCCCTGGTCAGAACAACCTTTAGAAATAGAAACCGCAGAATTGATCACAGAAGAGGAGCTGTAGCCTTCCGAAGGCTATCCCTGGATATTTTTTAACCGCCGCAATAATTTTAAGAGGGTTTCTGGCAAAGGGGCTTGTACTTGGACCTCCTGGCCTGTGACGGGATGTTGTAGGGTCAATTGCCAGGCATGAAGCGCTTGTCCGGGTAAATTCACCCCCACTGATTTGCCCCGACTGTAGAGGGGATCACCGATAATGGGCCAGCCCTGGTCGGCACAGTGAACCCGAATTTGATGGGTGCGGCCCGTTTCGAGTTGAAAATGCATCAAGGCATAGTTTCCCAGTCGTTCCTTCATCTGCCAGTGGGTGATGGCACTGCGGCCTCCTTCTTCTTCGGGAATTACGGCCATTTTGATCCGGTCTACGGGATGTCGACCAATGGGGCGATCGATCGTTCCCGACTCTGCGCGGGGCTGACCGTAGACAACGCCTAGATATTCGCGTTTTGCGGTGCGGGCTGCGATCTGAGCTTGAAGGTGATGGTGGGCCTGATCTGTTTTTGCGATCGCAATGACCCCCGTCGTATCTTTATCCAGTCGATGGACAATCCCGGGCCGCTCAATACCGCCAATGCCAGATAAAGAAGTTGTGCCATCCGGCTGCTGACAATGGGCCAACAGCGCATGCACTAGGGTGCCGGTGGAATGCCCCGGTGCAGGATGAACGACTATCCCCACCGGTTTATTCACGATCAAGAAATGATCATCCTCGTATAAAACATCCAGAGGAATATCTTCCGGTTGGAGACTTAGGGGAACGGGCTCAGGTAGAGTGACGCGCACTTGATCACCGGTTTGAAGCACATGCTTTTTGGAATAGCAAACCTGCTGATTCACCTGGACATGTCCCTGTTCGATCAAGCGTTGGAGGTGGGAGCGTGAAATCTCTGATTGACTGGCAAGCCAACGATCAAGACGCGGGTTGGATGCTTCCTCGAGGTGATAGCAAAACTCCTTCATTGTTTCAACCTTCTATGACTGCTGCAGCCCCGGTTTGCCCGTCGGGGATCGACGCTATTATCCAGGTGAGCTAAATTAGGATACCGCTTAGGGTTGAAAGGGGGATTCATCAATGAATCATCAAGGGAGCAGACTTCGCACCCTAATTTTCTGTTTGACCTGGACTCTTCCCCTTGGACTATGGCCGGGAAGACTCACTTTAGCGCAGCCCGTAACCTCAGACGCGCCACCCTCGCCACAGGTCAGAGCGGAAAACGTTATTCAGGCCATTGTGCAGCTTCAAGGCTTAAAGGTACCGCCACCTCAAATTCAGGGCAGCACTGTCTTACCGCTTCAGCCCCTCGCTAGGACGCGCGTGTACACGGTGCCTGTCAGCGTTGGACGTTATCGAGGGCGCTTTTTACTCGATACTGGAGCGTCGACCTCGATAGTTTCCCCAGAGATGGTTCAACAATTGAAGCTGGTGGGCAAAACGATCCCCAAAGATCGCTTGGGCCTGGCTGTGGCGGGAGATGATTGCCCTAATCTCCAGGCCAGTCTTTTTCAACTACCACAGCTCTCTATGCAGGATGTGCAGGTGCAAAGACTCAGCACCCTGAATTTCAGCAGCACCGTCATTCCTGAAGAACTCTCAGGGGTCTTAGGCATGGACACCCTCAAATTTTTTGATTTGAATCTCCATCCACAGCAGAAAGCCTTGCATCTGCGACCTGCGACCCCTCTCCCATCTGGATGGCGCCCCTACGTCGTTCCTCTACAAGAAAAGTTAGGGGTGATGTTGGCTCAAGTGAAAGTCAATGATCAGGGGCCCTTTACCTTTTTGCTGGATACAGGGGCGGATAGTACTTTCATTTCCCCAGAGGTAGCGCAGAAGGCCAACCTGGATGCATCACTCCATCGTCCAATCCAAATACGTGGTTTTTGTGGCCTTGAAGATGCCCAGCGAAATCGACTTACATCTGTGAAACTCCACACCTATCAGCAGGTCAATCTCGAGACTATTATTTTGTCTTCTTCGTCAATTTTGTCAACGTTGGGAGTTGACGGTATTTTGGGACAAAATTTTCTCAATCACTATCAGCAATATTGGCGGTTTACACCGGATTCTGGGGGGCAATTTGACGGTAGCCTGATGCTGTTCCCCTTGTCACCCAACTAAATTTAAACCCTCGCTCAACTCTTTGAGTCTCCTTGATTTTGCTGATTGTAAAGCGACCCTCCTAAGGCACGCCATAGAAACCAATGCCGCCCACTCAACTGATCTAGGCGTGAGGTGATCCCGCCCAGTTGCTGAAGGAGCTGGCTGACATTCTGGAGAGGTTTGAGAGTTGCGATCGCACCCCCTGCTTTTGGCGATGCCCAGGGTTGAGATATCTGCCAAACCAGAATACAAACGGGAAGGACATCTGAACCTGGCGGATACCAGTATTGTTAACGTGGGATATGTGAGGCAAGAGCGCACAGCACCTCGATGGATTAGCTTGAATCAATAGTAAATTAATATTTTCTTTAGATTTTGCTATGATAGGCCTTACATGCACTTAGGGGGGCTTTGTCCATGCCCATGCTAATGAGTCTAAATTCGCAGCGCTGCCTGACTTCGCAAGGGAAGTGGCTGAAAATTTGGATGGGGTCTATCTCCACAACAGCTCTAGCTGGAACGATCGGTCTCTTCCTCGGCTTTTTAATCGCGAATTTTGTGGGTTGGGTTTAACGACAGTATTTTCTATCCGGCTTTTGCCTCTCTATTTTGTTTGGGATGAGGAGGTCATGCTTGCTGGCCATTGAAGCGCGATATCCTGAAGTATAGTGCTCAATACTCTTCACCTTTGTGCCCGACCTTCTATCGACAACGCCGCTACTCAAAACTCCTGAGCGTCTTGAATCACGCCTAAAGCAAATCCCGCCGGAGCCAGGGGTCTACTTCATGCGGGATGCGAAGGATCATATTCTTTACATAGGTAAATCGAAAAAGCTCCGCTCCAGGGTTCGGTCTTATTTCCGCCAGTCTCAGGATTTAGGCCCCCGCATTGCTCTGATGGTGCGCCAGGTGACGGACATTGAGTTTATTGTCACGGACTCAGAAGCTGAAGCCTTGGCTTTGGAAGCCAACCTCATCAAGCAGCACCAGCCCCACTTCAATGTGTTGCTGAAGGACGATAAGAAATACCCTTATCTCTGTATCACCTGGTCTGAAGAATATCCCAGCATTTTTATTACTCGACGGCGACGACTGGGGAAAAAACAGGATCGCTATTATGGACCCTACGTCGATACTCGACTCCTGCGATCAACCTTGCATTTTGTGAAGCAGATTTTTCCGCTGAAGCAACGTCGCCGCCCTTTATTCAAAGACCGTCCTTGCCTGAACTATGATATTGGCCGTTGTCCCGGGGTTTGCCAGCGCTTGGTGGCCCCGGACGACTATCGTAAAACCCTACAGAAGATTGCCATGATCTTCCAGGGGAGAACCGGAGAACTGATTGCCATTCTCAATGAGCAAATGCAATTGGCTTCAGAAGACTTGAACTTTGAATATGCGGCCCGACTGCGAGATCAGATTGCTGGGTTGCAGAATCTCGGGGCCGATCAGAAGGTGGCATTGCCGAATGACACCATCAGCCGCGATGCCATTGCCTTGGCTGCAGATGAGCAAAGTGCCTGTATTCAACTTTTTCAGATTCGTGCGGGTCGTTTGGTGGGGCGTCTGGGATTTACTGCCGATCCCCAGTCGGGATCCGTCGGTGCGATTTTGCAGCGAGCGCTGGAAGCGCATTATGCCCATGTTGATCCCGTGGAAATTCCAGCAGAGATTTTAGTGCAGACAGAGTTGCCAGAAGCTGAACTGTTGGCGGGGGGATTATGCGATCGCAAAAATAGAAAAGTCACGATCCTCTGTCCGCAACGCCAGTCCAAAGCTGAACTGATCCAGATGGTTGAGCGTAATGCAGGGCACGAGTTAATGCGCACTCAGCGTGCCCGCGACCTGAGCACTCAGGCGCAGCAAGATCTGGCAGACCTTCTAGATCTCCCGGATCTTCCCCGACGCATTGAAGGCTACGATATTTCACATATTCAAGGCTCAGATGCTGTGGCTTCTAGAGTGGTCTTTATTGATGGACTCCCGGCCAAGCAGCATTATCGTCGCTATAAAATAAAGGATCCCAATATTCGATCTGGCCATTCCGATGACTTTGCTAGTCTGGCTGAAGTTCTGGGTCGCCGTTTCCGCACCTATGTTGAGCAACCAGAGCAGCCCCGTCTTGGCTCTGCCGATTGGCCGGATTTAGTCATGATCGATGGTGGGAAGGGACAGTTATCTTCTGTGATGGCTGTTCTTGAGGAGATGGATTTAGCCGAAACCCTCCAGGTTGTGAGTCTTGCCAAACAGAGAGAAGAGATTTTTCGACCCGGCGCTAAACAGCCATTACGGACCGACCATGAACAATCTGGGGTCCAACTGCTGCGACGCCTGAGAGATGAAGCGCACCGCTTTGCCGTCAGCTTTCATCGGCAACAGCGGATTGAGCGGATGCGTCGCTCCCGCTTAGATGAAATTCCAGGGCTGGGGCATCATCGTCAGAAAGAGCTGCTGGCGGCGTTTCGCTCCATTGACTACATTCGCGAAGCCTCTATTGAACAGCTGGTGACTGTGCCGACTATTGGTCCCCAGCTTGCGCAACAGATCTTCGACTACTTTCATCCGCCACAGTGATCGATCGCTAAGGAGTGATTGTGCTTGGATGATTTGCTTTGCTCATGGTTGAGATGGGGGCCGTTTGACCTCCCATTGCCACCAAATTAATTCTGAAAGTGTAAAAACAAGTCTGTAAAATGCAATACATTTTGGGCAAAAAAATAGGGAGTACGACTTAGCAATTGCCCTTGCTCTTTCACCTCAACTTTGATTGATCCCCATTTCTGTATTGAGGCTGAGTGGACTTAAGTTGCGATCGCAAACAAGACTTGAGATAACCTCTCGCTGATCAGAATCTAACCGTCGGGATGCTTCTGGAGTGCTGATCCCCGATTTTTTTAGCTGGCAACGCTAAGACAGTCGAAATGGAATCTGAGTTAATTTATAAGGGGAGATAATCTTGAGTCGAAGGCTTTCTTAGAAAGATATCTATGATGCCCATTTGCTTTAGGGATCGATCATTTAGAGATGATATTTAAATCCTTCGAGTAGGATATTAAGAAAAACAGTGGTTGATCCCCGACCCTAAAACCTAAGTGTTATAAGTTAGGGTATAAATCTACTTAATACTTCCCATAACCTCATATTTCTTCTCATTTTCGTTTTGAACAATCACCTCCAGACCCCCCTTTGTGTCTAGCCTCTTGTAAAAAACACTCTTTTTGACCTCTATTTATCAACTCCTCAGCTTTCAGATAAGGCTTTAATCATGAATCGGATAGAAAATATACGTTGCTCCAATTGCGGAAATCCTGCAGAGCGGCACCACCTAGAGAAGTCTTTGCTCCGGACCCAGTGTGCCTATTGCGACTACTTAATGATCACGTGTAGTAAGACAGGACGAGTGATTGAAGCTTATGCTCCTGGTCTTTCTTTAGAACAGCTGGTCTGCCGTTAGGCTCGGGAGCTATAGAGCGGTACTAAGGTAATTCAACAGAGGTTGGCTTGGCGATGTGGGGCAGTCCCCAGCCAAGCTTTTCTCTTAGGATCTTGAAGAATTCAGGAGAGCTGAGTCTGATAAATCGGGCCGCGTAGGGAGACTTATGAACCCGGACGCGATCAGCCGGTGAGACGTAGCAACCTGCATTGCCATCCACCATCATCACGAGCTGTTCAGAATGGGCCGGAAAGATTTCCACCGGCTCTGTTTCTGCGAAGACCAATGCTCTTGAAGCTAGAGAATGGGCACAAATAGGAATAAGCTGCAGCACTGGAACGTCAGGGGTAATGACAGGTCCACCTGCTGATAGCGCATAGGCTGTTGAACCTGTCGGTGTTGAAAGGATAACGCCGTCAGCAGCAATGTCAACACGGGCATGTTGGCCTACTTCAATCTCGAAATGGCACATTCCTGTCAATGGTTCTTTGTGCAATACCATTTCATTGAGAGAGAGGGCTTCCCATAAAACAACACCATCACGAACGACCTGAACGCTCAGCATGACACGTTCTTCAACGGTGTAAGTGTCCGCCAGTAATAAATCAATTGCGTCGGAAAGATGGTTGAGATAGGTCTCAGTCAAGAAACCCATGTGCCCCGTATTGACTGCCAGGATTGGAATATTGCAAGAAGCCAACTGTCTGCAGGCGGATAGAACCGTACCATCGCCCCCAAGCACGATCGCGAATTCTACATCACTATCAAATCCAGCAGGCACTAAATCGTCAATTGCTGAATAGCAAACGGGGCTACCTGGACGCGAGCAGCCTAGAATACCGCCCACACCATTGGCAAGGGCGACTTCCCAGCCATCCGACTCAAACCTATCCTGCAGCGCCTGAGCTGTTTGACAAGCTGTAGGTTTTTCTTCGTTGTAGATGATGCCAATCTTGGACACACTCAAAAGTCACACAAAGGTTTAAGAGGATCGAGGAGCCTTGAAAGGAGTCCGCTTTCGGGACGACTTCTTATTCTTTTCGTAGTCGAGTTCTCTAAGCTTCTTCAGGATACGACCAAAGTAGTCTTGCATATAGGACTCTAGCGTCGAAGCGGTACTGGGATCAATGTCAAAAGCTTTGTACACATCATCCATCGGTGCATTTAGTGGCTCCCCGGCGGCAATGATCTCTGCAAATGCGAGTCGATCCGCAGTATTCCAGCCCCACTCAAAAAAGCGAATAATCCGCTGGGCACCCTTCAGTAAGCCTGCGGGTAGACTCAGAATTTTTGCTTCTTCCCCAGAAAGGTTTTCGCATAGCTGGATAATACTACGCGGTGTCCAAGCTTTTGGTCCTGCTAGGTCAAAGGTTTTGCGGCTGGTTTCAGGTTTGTTCAGTGCTTTAACAGCAAACTTCGCGATGTCTTGGGTGTCCATGAAAGCAATGGATGAACCTTCGCCCATCAGCCATACAGCTTGCTTATCTAAAATGGGAATGGCGTACTGACCAATTAATCCTTGGAAGAAGCCACAGGGTCTCAATACTGTGTATTCCAGCTTTGTCTCCTCTAAGAAGCTTTCAGTACAGGCTTTCATATCCATCAACGGCACGTGGGGATACTTGTCTGCATCCATAATGGAGATGAAAACGTAGCGCTTGATGGCAGCTGCCTCTGCCGCTTGAATCAGAGCGACCTTACCGTCCCAATCCACTACTCTAGGGCTGCCCGGGTCAGTGGGCCGCGTTGTGGCTGTATCAATCACAGCATCAATACCTTGAAGAGCAGGTTTGAGGCTATCTGGATTACTGAGGTCACCTTGAATTAAATTTGCCCCCCATTCTTTCAGGAAAGAGGCTTTGCGCGGATTGCGTACTAGACAAGAAACCTGACACCCCTCATCTATGGCGTGACGGACAACTTGCCGTCCTAGCGTTCCAGTACCACCAACGATGAGTAATTTCATGAGGAATAAAGTAGAAATCTTAACTTTTGTAATATTTTATCAGAAATTGCCGGATGGCACAGATCTCTTCGGAGGTCGGGGTTGCCTCAATCGATTCACGACAGATGCTCATGAATCGTGACGTTGTTTTTTTGTTAGGGAACAATTTATGGCTGACGGTCATCAGTAGAGCCTGAGCAAATTATACTTCGCAGTCCAGTGAGTAAACCTCAATGTTGACTGAGTCTCCAAGTCCTCCCCGGCATTTCGATGTTGGGGATTTTGTTGGGGCGTAGGTATTCGTTTTTCGGATGTTTCTCGTCTTAGGATGACGGCGCTTTTTCTCAAGGAATGGCATTGCTCTGGTCATGGATCTGTGCAATTCTGTATTCCCTTCTTAAGAGTGGTCTTTGCGTCAAGGCCTCACGCCTGTTGTTGTCCATTGATTAACCTGAATCTCGTTGCGGACACCGGCTGTGAACTGGAGTGGTTCTGTTGGACCCATCGGTTCCTCTGTTTTGGGATTGGTGTAGCTATCGATATCCAGAATATTGATTAGCTTGTTATTCTCAATGCGGGCATTGGCTCCTACCCCATCCTGCAATAAAGGACGGGGGTTGTTCTGGGCACTCTCAATGATGTTGCCTGCAATCCGAATGGTCTGAAAGTCTGTGACAGGATTAAATTGAAACAAAGCGAGGGACTGGGGACTGCCCAAGGCACGAACATGATTATTGACAAATTGAACGTTGTTATAGCCAGGGCGAGACCAGAAAATTCCCCGACCGACATTTTGAATGAGATTATTGTGCATCCATAGGGGGCCTGGCGATGGCTGTCTGCCATGATCGCTAATCAGGTTGCCTTGATCTTCTTGTGGCTTAAAGTCAAAGAGGTTGTGGTTGATGCGTACGTTATTGCGGGCGAACTCGATGGCATAGGAGCGTCGCAGCACATTGTGATGGATATGGACCGCCAACGTGTTGTCCTCTAAAACGGGCCCACCCCCAAATTTAGGGATGGAGATAGTGCCTTCTATGTAGTTGTGATCAATCTCGAAGCCAAAGATGTTGTCAAAGGGATACTCAATAGCGAAGCGGCTTCTTATATCGTTGTGATGGAAGCGACAGTTTTTGCCACTCCGTCCTTTAAATCCAAAAAAACGCCGCTCACCGTTGCCCGAAGCTCGGACACGGTTATTCCAGATTTCACAATCTTGCGGGGTTTGATCAAAGAGGACACCTCCTACGGCTCGCCGAATCTTGCCGTCAATCTCTTTCTCAATTTGTCCCCCCGCATCAATGAAGTCGTTGTCGTGGATCCGCGTCTGGCTCATGTTGAATGTGCGGACGCTGCTCCACATAAAATCTCTTACTTCAAGGCCTGCAAGGGTGAGTTGCTGCGATCTCTTGCCGTAAACGGCACCGTGCAACTGGGGCCCTTGCAGGCTCATATCTCGAATCGTGACGTTATTTTGTCCTTCGACAATAAAAAGGTAGGCATTTGGATCTTCTACTTTGGGTAGCAGGCCAAGTCCGGGTTGCCATGTTGCAGCCCCTTGTATTGTGGTTTTGCCAGCTCCTTGGCCGCAAAGGGTGGTGCCGGTTTGAAGTCGTAATGATTGGGGGAGTTCAAAGGTCCCTTGGCTGAGAGCAATGCTTTGTCCGGTGGCAACAGCTTGCTGTAATTCTTGGACATTCTGGACCGGGATTCCCTGACACTTTTCCCCGCTGGCAGGCCATGCATCGGTTTCAGAGCTAATGGTGGGAGCAACAGACGGTGGACGTTCTTGAATGCTTTCTCGTTCTAGTTCACGGTTTCCATTTTGGGGATTTTGGCTAGACGCTTCACGGGTTGTATCCCCATCGCCGCAGGCTGACATCAGGAATGCTGCAAAGATGAAAAGCATTGACCGCACTTTAGGTTGCACGCGCATCATCATCACCATAATTTAGCTCTAAGTTCCCTGAATCAAGATTGAACCAGTTCCTTTAGTTCCTTTGAGTCTAGTCTGCTGAAGTGTGTTTGGCGTTTTGCCAGTGGGGCAACCTAACCTATGTTTTGTCCGTCCTATACCAAGGAAGGGAATCCTTGATGCTGGGTTTAACGCAACAGCAAGTAGTAGAGGCTCCCGGAGGATTTAATGACGCCAGCTCGGTCAGCAGCTTTAGATCCGGTGCCCATGAAAATATCCACGCGTCCAGGACCTTTGATGGCGCTACCCGTATCGTGATCGAGGACATATCGGCTCACGTCTTGAAATTCAAGTTGATCTGCTTTGTTGAAGTAGGGAAGTTGGGTTTGAATCAGGGCCAAGGCACCGGGCGGCATAAGGGATTTATCCGTGGCAATGGAACGTTCTTTGGTGACGGGAACGCTCAGGCTGCCCATTGCAGGTGCACCATTGGTTTCTTCAAAGAAAATAAAGCTTTTATTTCGAGGCAAATAGCGATCGAGATCGGCGGGCTGTTTTTTGAAATAGTCGATCAGGGCCGGCAAACTGACTTCTTCGGGGGTAAAGATGCCGTCGCTGATCATCTCTTTGCCAATGCTGGTGTAGGGATGCTGGGTTTTACCGGCAAACCCAACGGTCATCGTGCCGCCATCCGTCAGGCTGAGTCGAGCGGAGCCTTGGACCTGGACGAGGAAAGCCTCCAGGCGATCACGTAACCAAACAAGCTCTAGCCCTTTCAGTTGACCTTGAGAGCCCTGGAGAGCGTCTGTTCCTTCGAGTTGCTCACGGGTGGGATTAGGGGTTGGCCATTGCTCAAGATTCGCCGGTACTTTGTACAGTGGATATTTAAAGTCCTCTGTGGGCCTACGGCTGGCCGTAAAGGTGGCTTCGTAGTATCCCGTAAAGAGCACCGTGCCTTGATCATCGTTTCCCACAGATTTGTAGAAGGTAAACTCACGTTTGACCGAGTCTGCGAGAGCTTCGGGGGATGGGGATTGAACAACAAGCTGCCGAAAGCGCTGGACACTTTGGCGAACGCGGTCGCGGGTAATGCCAGGAACGGCATAGTCCTGGTAATCTTGGCCTGCTTTCTCGGTTCGGAGGTACTTGAGGCTATCGTCTAATGCCCTCAGCAGGTTGGTCTTGTCCCCTGCTTTGCCGGTGGAACTTACCCACAGCTGTGGATCTAGGGCAATGCCCTGCGGCAGTTGATCTACCTGTGTCGTTTGTAGGGGGGCACCAGCTGAGGTGGATGCTGAGAGTGCGATCGCACATCCCAAAACAAAGGGCGCTGTAATTTTCAACATAGACAGGGACACTCAAGAACCTGAAACATCATAACCGTCAGAAACGGTCGACGCTAGAAGAGAAGACAGGTTCCACCCGAATGGCAGAAATACTAGAGGGACGAATGACCATATACTCTCCCTGAATGGTTTTCAGCGGGACATTAATAAAGTCACGGGAGTCCGACTTGGGAACCAGTTCATTGCTGTACCAATGCTGAAACTCTTGGATTGTGGCGAACCGCACCTCTTCTTTATGACCACCCTCTATGAAGAGATGAGCTGCAAATTCATTGGCGGTTCTAGGCATGGCAAAATCTCTGCGCGAATGATTGCCCTCAGTATGGACCGATCCAACGGGAAAATAACCATCAAAGCTTAAGAAGATAGTCGACGGAAATATTAGACGCTTTAGACGCTATTGTGAAATGTAGTAGTGTATATCAAAGTCAATTCTTTTTTCTATCAAAATATCTATATAAACGTCTTCAATGTCAGCATTGCAAATTTTTAACCCAACGGGATGGCTCGGTGGTCAAGAAGCAAATCCACCATTGCTGCAAGAGACAACGACTGTCATTAATCAAGGGGCCCAGGCTATTCTGATTGATTTTACCCACGTGACCTTCGTGGACAGTATGGGGGTGGGTATTCTCGTTCGTATCCTGAAGCGAGCTGAGAAAGAGGGGTGTCACCTATATCTATGCTCTATGAACTCCAGTGCTCGGATGATTATGGACATGATTGGTGTCGATCAGGTGTTTGATATTCATTCTGATCGAGAGTCTGTGGAAAAAGCGTTTGCCGAGCAATCTGGCTAAGTTTAGCTGGGATACCTGTTTACTGTTTATCAACGACAAGGCCACTGTAATGGTTTGCTGGTCTTCATTGTTGTCTGCAACTGTCAGATGTCAGGGACCTATCACCAGGCCTTCCTCTCTAGGATGTGCCGATGGATTAGGGTGGGCATTGGCG